>JACTVF010000412.1 GCA_019695435.1 Methanoregulaceae archaeon
ATAAACGTCTTCGTGATCCACGGGACTCTCCTACAGCTTCGTCGTTGGGAACCGCTTGATATTGGAGTGGAGGTAGCTGCCTGCGCTCGGAGCCGCAGAGAAGCCGTCCACAACATCTTGGGGAACCCCGGCGTAGGAGTAAGACGCATTTGGGAAGCTCACGATGAGTTCTTGCGTGTCCGGGTCATAGGTTGCTGACTTGATATGACTGCTTTCAGTGAACGGGATTGCTTGCTGTGCCATTGGGAGCCTCTACTTTCTTTACGTTGACCGCGAGCGGCTTGTTGTTTTTGATGCTAACGTCCACATCGAACTCGACGTGCTCGCCCTTTTCGATGGTGCGATAGCCCTCCATCATCAGTGCAGTGTGATGGAAAAATACGTCTGGCTCACCTTTGCGTTCGATGAAACCGTACCCCTTCGAGTTGGAGAACCATGCGACTACACCTTTTGCCATGACCTTACCCTCTCTTCTGAATCATTACTCGATTATTCTCTGCCTGGACACCAGGAATCGACATCATCGACTTCGACGCCTTGGCCAACTGGTTCAACTGCGCTTGCGAGACGGTCAAGACTGCTGTTGGAGCGTGACCTTGCAGATTGCCCGTCTTCTTGTAGCACTCGATTCCAGCGGTCACGTCCAGCACGAGTAGGTCAAAGTCAACCACTCTCGCCGACCAGTTATCCCGATACGACTGGCCCTCGACCTTCGGAGTCTCAACCTCAACTCGCGGAGCGAAGACCGGCATGGGCGGCGCCACGATGGTTTCATCGAACAGGCTTGCCGTTGCGCCTTCCGTGTCGCCCTGCTCCTGCTTCTCTTGAGCCATCTGGAGACGCAGTTCCTCAGTGCGTCGCTGCTGGTCGATTGCAGCCGCAGCCTCCGCTTCCTTACGCAGCCTTTCGGCCTCGACCTGGGCCAGACGACGCTGCTCATTGTCCCATGCAGTCAGAGCGTTTTTGTCGGCCTTGATTGACGCGTCCATCGGGTCGAGGATGGACTTCTGCCGGTCTGCAATCGCCTTGTACGCCTTGTAGACGGCATCCCGCGCCGGGTCGAGAAGGTTGAAAACCATGTCGCGGATGCCCGTCTTCTTCTTTAGGACATCGGAGATTTGGACGTAGTGAGCCTTGTCGCGCACTACGACAATCGCGGTCGGAACTGGCACAAGGGCCGTCCACTGCTTCGTCAGTTTGTCCACCTGGGGCTGCTTCCTTCCCGGCTCCGCGAGGGCTTCCTGCTCGTCGTGCGTGATGAGATCGTCTGCCACAGTTGCATCTCCCTTCCAATTCGGGTCCACGCGCCGAATGTCCTCGTCGGTGATGCCGAGGTCTATCTCTTCTCGCGCAGGTTGCGCATCCACGATGGCTTCGGCAGCCTCGGTCTTCGCAGCCTCTTCCGCCACTTCTTCCGGCGTGACGCGGCCAGTTTTCAGTACGCCCTCGAAGTGTCCCTTGATCTTGGCGTTGTAGAGCTTGCCCTTGGAGTCCGATGCCTCGAACTCGGAGAACAATTCTGGCGGGAAGTCGGGGTACGTCCGCACGTCTCCGTTGCTCTTGAAAACGAGCGTCAGAATCCACGCAGAGTCGTCGTACTCGAAGGCTTGAATCAAACTAGAATCGCAGGTTGTCATTGGTCTATCCTTTCCGTACCATTCGGTTGATTGAATCTACTTCATGCTTGCAGGATTTGCAAGAGGTTTTATCTTGTCAAGCAACTGCATGTCGAACTGCCGGGTTGCGCCAGCGTCAATGTCGGCGCATGGCCAAAGTTTGTCTGTGTCGCGGCCCTTCCATGTTGCCGGGACCTTCCACGCCTCTTTAAGGTTGGTAGTGTACCCATTTCCATCCACGCGCCACCACATAACACTGTTGCCACAGTAGGTTCTCGTGTCTTGGATGTAGCAGAACGGCTCCGCTTCGGGTGGAGGAAAAGCGAGAATCATAGCCTCCGTCTTGCATCGTTCCTCGATGCCATGAACCTCCTGAATCGTTCTCAGTGCATCGTCCCATCGCGTTGGGGCTTCGTCAGCGCGGTCAACCTTGATTTTGCCAGCGTTCTCGCCAATCTCTTCTTGGCAGTATTCCACCGCCTCTCTACGGTTCATGTCCCACACGGTAAAATTGTCCACCGTGTCCGCGAATTTCGCATACTTGCCGTTCGGCTGTTTTACGATTCTCCAAGCCATTTTCTATCCCTTCAGTTCCTCGATCAAACTCTCTGCGTCAATCAGTGCGCCGGTGATAAGCAAGCGGTGCATGAGGTCAATCTCCGGCAGAACTTTGCGGACTTCCTTGACCACCCTTTCGATAACCGCAATCGTGTCGGCTGGAACCTTCGTCGTCGGTTTTGTTTGAGTCAATAAATCGGGGAGAGAGCACGTTGCCGCGTGTGGGATGCTGGTTGGCTTATTGCTGGCACATTTGCACTCGGAGCAATAGTAGAAGTTCTTGCCACTCTTGATGATTTCCGTCATTAAACCCTCTCCCAAACCTTCTCGCCAGCCTTCAGCCTGGCGTACACCACTGTCAATGCCGCTACCGCTACACTCGCATCGTAAGAGTGATTTGTGTGCGGGTCGCACTTGTACTTCCCCGCCTTTGTCAACTGCAATGCCATCCGCTGCGCCCTGCCGAGGTGCTGCGTCTTGTAAATCGCAAATTCTTGAATCGCCGTCTGGAATCCCCAACTCTGGAGCGGACTTTCGACGCACTTCAGTTCGATGATCGTGTCGGTTCCAGACAACTTCCCAAACCTGTCCGGCGTCACTCCAACTTTCATCCCGTAGATGGTCGCAATCACCGCGCGCTCCGTCCACTCCGGGTCCGGAACGAAATGTTTCTCATGCACAAATTGCTCGTAGGCCGCAAAGTAAGGAA
>JACTVF010000413.1 GCA_019695435.1 Methanoregulaceae archaeon
ACCAAATTATTATTTTGATCAAAAGCATAACCCAAAGGAGGAGTGAATTGTAATAACGCACCAGGAACCAATATACTGGCATCACCAGTATAAGAACTGGCAAAATTCAAATCATTTATTGTAAGCACTTCATTATTAGCATTCGTCGCAACATTACCAATCCAGCCACTTGAACTCGTATTATTATTCAACACCATATTCCATTGGGTCGTAAAGTTTGGTAAAGGCATAAGAAAATTTGTTGGAGCCAGCGGATAATTATTGGTATTATAGATAAAATTTAGAATACTATTTGAAGCAACAATGCCGCCAATCTGAGTTTCAACAATGTTGCCTAGAGTATTCAAATTTGTATAGGTATAATTATTCGTAATGATATTAGGGTCCAAATAAATATAGCCATCATTACAGAAAATATTTGTGCTACTATACTTTCCGGTGGGGTCAATGACATCTAAATAACGACTCGCTCCGCTACTTGTTCTATTGATGGATTTAATTTGTAGGATATTACTATATTGAGTAAATGGAAAATTATTGTAATCTTGACCGTTCACCATTCTATTTTGTGAATAGAAACTTTGTGGCGCTTTCAACTTGATATTGGCTAATGTTTCGGTGGGGGCACTGTTTCCTATGGTATACAGAAGACCAGCCCGAACAGTTAGAATTTGTGTTCTATTGGTCTTACTATTATATGGAATGGTCAAAGTCATGTTACTAATTTCACTTGGATTAATTCGATAGACCAATCCATTTGAGGCTCTAAAGTAACATACGAAATTGCCTTGCGGAATCGCGCCAAAGACGCCGTCACCAAAAATTAATGTTATGGCATCATTTGCATTGTTTGCCACAGAGAAAATAGTTTGTTGATTACTCGGCAGATTATTGAATGTTGTATTCTCTCCGTAGATTGCTTGAACTTGAGTCCATTGTGTAAATGACCCATTTGAATTGACTTGATATAACCAAACATCAGTGTTATTGATTCCTGTTGCGGGTATCGCTACAATAGTATTTGGCAATGCCGAACCTAATGTGAATGATTGAGAAGAAAGGGTTCCTTGTTTGAAGTAAAAGAAATAACCAGTATTGATACTATTGTATCCTGATCCATCATTTCCATATAATAAATTAAATGAACCCGTAGAATCTAATGGATCCACTTCATAAATATAAGTTTGGCCTACGCTTGTTGGATTCACCGCGGCAAAATTCATTTGTGTATTATTCACACTGGCAGTAAATGGATATGGAGAAGACTGTCCAATCGGGCAACTCAAACTATATTCTGAATAATCAATACCATTTATGATTTGAGAATTTCCTGGGCTTCCCACCGATTGTGAATTGATTAGAACAGCGTTGATAATTGTGTTCCATTGATCCAACCAATTACGATTTGAAGGGTCGTTCCAATTGATTGTGAGACCATTTAGATTATTTCCGAGACTATCATAAATGTCGTCATTGACACTAAGACTATTGAATTTCAAATAACCGTTTGCCGCTAGATTTCTTGTGGGAACATAATTTACCAAATTTGCGAGTTGATTTATTGCATTACGCGTCTGTGCCGTGCCCAAAAAGCTTTCGCGGGCATTTAGATCGAATCTATATGAAAGGGATTGACCCATGAAGGCGATGAGATCTACCAAAGCAATCATTTCACTAGACCCAGAATAATCATTAAAATTCTCAGGGTTTGAGAGCCGGAGCGAATTCATCATTGCCAGACGTAATGTTTCAAAATCGTATGAGGCTAGATCGGGATTATTGAAAAGTTCGTAGACGGATTGCCAATTTTGTTCCCCGAAAGGGCCGGTTGTTTGTAATGCGGTGGTTGCCATATCAATATTTATGCGGCTAAAATTCGTTAATCATATCAGGAGTGAAAGTAATAATCATTTGCTCGGTTTGATTTGTGGCTGTATATAAAAGAACCAAAGTAACGATTAGATTATAATTTGAAGGAGTAATATCAATACTCACCAATTGAATTCGTGGATCATTATTGACAATTGATGTTATATTGGCTGCGATCAATTGAACGTCCATCGCAGAGATATTCTCGAATGGATAATTCCATATGATGCATCCCAATAATGGTTGCATTACCCTAGAGCCAACTGGTGTCATCAGAATATTTAGAAGATCCTGTTTGATAAGATCATTATCAACGAGAACGAATTTCTTCTGCGCGGTCGACGCTACGGTGCTAAATCCTGAATAGGTTATCATAATCAAGCCTTATCCATAATATGGCATAACAAATCCTAGTTTTTCTTCGAGATTATCACGAAAATTGATTCCTGTTACTTTGTTTGGACCGAAAATATTACCTTGAACTTGAAATGCAATATATCGTCCAGTAAACCAAATATCGTTTGATGATTTAAGTGCTGCTGAAAAATGAGTATGATCGAAATTATTTTCCTTGATAAATTTCTGAGACTCCTTTTTAAAGAATTTTGAATTATTGCTATATTGACTCATGAATGTAGCCGTATGATCATAAAGATAATTATAGGCGGGCATACCTGTGCAGGTTAAGGACCAAGTAAACTTAAATCCATTCATGGGAAAAATAACAAATAGGTAACCCCAATTTGTAGCATTACGTGGATTTGCATTACAAAAAATACTGGATAATCTTAGAGCTTCAAACCCTGCAGTTTTTAAATATAGATCGCATAATTCAGCATATGTTTGCCCAATTTCACTTTGATTAACTACTTTTCTATGTTCTCTTAGTTGGCCAATAAAAATATCTGGACTATCTTTCTTCACACCACGATATAATACTCTTTTAGCATTTCTATATTCAATAAGAACATCAGAACAATATTTCTCCACAGATTTCCAAGTCTTTT
>JACTVF010000414.1 GCA_019695435.1 Methanoregulaceae archaeon
TTGGCCGGTGCCGGTCTCGATCTCATACAACCCGTTAACGTACACATTTTCAGAGTCCGTGAAAGTCAAGGTTGATATTACAGTAACCGGCTGAACTACTGCCGGGGCTTGTGATACCAGTGTCGGTGTAACTGTCGTTACTGGTGCCGGTGTTTGTATATTACTTTGTACGTTAAGTTTTGCACCTTCATTAACTCCGAGATTAAAAACCATTAACCCGGCGATCACTATAAGAGCAATTACCGCGATAATGGCGAAAATGATTTTTATGTATCGGTATACGTTGTCGGTTTCGATTACGATCTGAGATATAATGTAATGTATACTTTACAAATATTAGGGTTTCGCAATCGGGCAAAACTGGTACCTTGATGTGCCCGGACTGCGGGGGAGAGATAGAAGGCAATAATTATCTCTTAAAAAATACATTTGGGATATATGAAACACAAATATAGTGTTTTATTATTATCGATTCTGCTTGTCGGCGTGTTTTTTATGGCAGGATGCACAAGTTCGACATCTGAACCCGTATCGACACCAGTGGCGACACCAACCCCCCAAGTGGTTTATGTTACTGTGACGGTCACACCAACTGCGGCAAATTCCACTGCAACGCAGATTACTCCTATAACCAACTCTACGGAATCTTCGATCTACAACTCTAGTGAAATTGATAAACATTTCATAGATATTGCATTTAATAGCAAATCTCGATCTATTAATAACAAATTTCAAACTATTGGAGGGTTGAGTGCATCGGGAGATACGGTTGCTATCACGGGATCTTATACCGATAATGATGTAAGCACGTTGAGCAACTTCCTGCTGCAATTTAATAACAATTCTCCGATAATGCAATTACCGACGGTACCGGTTCGAGGAAGTAACGGTAGCGACATCAACTTTATTTTCATGCGGGGTTCATCCATGGATACTCTTGCACAAGTACAGCCATCAGTTGGTCTGATTAATAGGGACAATTCCGGGAAAGTATGTTCAATTTATAAGACGATTTCAAATATCCGAAGTAATTCAACAAACGGGTACTACACATATAGGACCGGCACTATTTTCGTTAATAATGATTTAACAGGAGACGAGCGGACTCATTATATGATAAGTGGTCTTCTCTATTATCTTGGATTTGTTGGGCAGACCACAACCTATCCAGATAGCATCTTCTATGCCGGGCAGAATAATACCACAACTCCGAATCTTATTGATTGGCAAGCTATTGATTTAATGTATAGTGGAAAGATTACCCCCGGAATGACAATCGTTGATGTACGTCAGGTACTGTATGGTACGTCGGAAAACACAGGCACATAAGAAAATGTGAGGTGAAAAACAATCCGACAAAATCTCATGCGTACGCAATATAAATCTCCTCCCTTTCCCGTCAATGTGTCCGGACTGCGGACAGATGCAGAAAAATTACCGTTTTTCCTTTGTAGTGCAACATCCTTGAGTAAAACTGCTCACGCGTGGCCAAGAACATTTTGTGCATAACTCTTCGAACCATCAGCTCCCGGACCATGATATAAGATATCCCGGGTAACAGGCGCACCCCATTTGGGGGACAGCATTATAGAACTTTGATAGTGGAATTACAACAGGGGGGTATTTTTGGGAAGTAACGCGACAAGTTAGGACCTTGATATCACATATCAGGGGATTGCATTTCTTAGGAGTACTATATATCTCAGACTACCCATGCAAGAGTTCAAATTCGCACCTATCAAGGTCCGTCATTTATATTGAACAACACCGTAAACAACCAGAGCCCCACCACCCGTACCCTCCCTGGGGTCCAGAGCGCGGTATAAGAACGCGAGTGTATAAATCCACCTAAAAAGATGCTCTTTATAATACATCACGTCCATCTTGTGATGGATGGTCGTACTCAGGACGGGTCCGGTGACGGTCGGAGGTGTGGCACTCGAAAACCACCTCATCCTTGCTGCCGGAGTTCTCGGGACAACCGGGGCATCCTTATCAAGGATGCTTGTCCGGGGCGCCGGTGGCGTGGTAACCAAGTCGATCGGCCCGCAGCCAAAGGACGGGCATGCCGGCCCCTGTGTCGTTCTGCTCGACAATGGCATCTTAAATGCCATGGGGCTCCCGAACCCGTCGCGGGATTTTGCAGACGAACTCATACCGCTCGGCCAGAAGCCGGTGATCGTCAGCATCTTTGGCGGAAACCCCGGAGAATTTGCCGAAGTCGCCGGGTGGTTTGTGGGGAAGGCTGCCGGATTTGAACTCAACCTCTCCTGTCCCCATGCGGAAGGCTACGGCGCGGCGATCGGTGTCGATCCCACGCTCGTGGAGGCGTGTACCCGCGCGGTGAGTGCGCTCGGGATGCCCACATGGGTGAAACTTACCCCGAATGTGACCGACATCACCGCGATCGGAAAGGCGGCGGAACGCGGGGGGGCGACCGCAATCGTCGCCATCAACACCATAAAAGCCATGCGCATATCGACGGGGCTCAGACGCCCAGTGCTCGGGAACCGCTACGGTGGACTCTCGGGAGATGCGATTTTCCCGGTCTCTGTCCGCTGTGTCTACGAGCTGTATGAAGCCTGTACCATTCCCATTATCGGGTGCGGAGGAATCTCGACTGCCGACAGGGTAATCGAGATGATGATGGCCGGTGCCCGGGCGGTCGAGATCGGGAGTGCCGTGCAGCGGGATATCGGAATCTTTGAGACCCTCAAAAACGACCTGTACGCGAAAAAAGGCGTTGCACCCGAAGAGATCGTGGGGTGTGCCCATGGGTGACCAGCTGCCGGCACAGGTTTCCATCACAGAGATCAAAAACGAGACACCCTCGGTAAAAACGTTCTTGTTTGACCGTGAGTTCTCCTTTGAACCG
>JACTVF010000415.1 GCA_019695435.1 Methanoregulaceae archaeon
TCTGTGTAATCGCCATGGGGCTTGTTCCCAAGGCTCTGCGGGCCGTGTCCTCGGTCGAGATGATAGCGGAGATCGCCGCTATTTGATTTACCGCTGGATTCGTCACCAGAGGACTGACCAAGGCGCGGCGAGTGAAGTCCGCGGCGAAGGCCGCGGTGAGCGCGGCCTGCCGGGCAAATTCAGGATCATTCCCTGGTAGCCAGGGTTGACCGAGATAATTAAAGGGCATCTTTCCTCCTTATGCGGCGGTCGTGTAGATTCCGTCGAATGTCGGATTGCTACCCGTTCCGGTACAAGTCAACGTGACGTCGACCAGAACGGAACCGGTCACAGGGAGAGGCGCCGCGTGAGAGCCGCCGCCCCCAGTTAAGGTGCCGGCCCACGCGACCGTGGCCGGCCAGACGATCGTTCCGGCTGTGCCAGAGGCGGAAGTGATACGAATCTTGATCACTTGGCCAAGGTCAAAGCTGGGAATCTGAGCCGCCGCAGCCAGAGCCGCCGTAGCAGTCGTGGCGAACGTGAGAGTCAAGGTCGCTGAAGCCGTTAACGTCATGCTGAAATAACCGGCCGCGGACCAGTCGATGTTCCCGGTCGTGTTCAATGTACCAAGAGCACTGTATCCGTAATTTGGGCTTGGGTTAGCTCCCCACCAGCCGCCCATTCCGACAGCGCTCCATCCCTGGGGAGCACCGCTGTCGATCGGATCCTGAACTGTCACGCCCTGTACTGGGGGCGAAGCTGTAAGACCTCTGATAAGCATTTCGCACCCCTTTCAAGATGATGCGCAGAAACCGAGATTGACGAGAATTGCGATAACTTTGGCCAGAATCGTGGCATCATCGGCCGCGGTGCCATCTGGAGTGCCAGGGAATGCCGCTTGCACAGGAGGAGTGGCTCCATTGACGCCAATCGCGCCCGAGAAAGATGCCGCGGCAGCGGTAAAGGTTGTCATCGCTGTAGGAACCGCGGGATTCGCCCAGGCAGTCGTTGTTACCCAATTGGTAATTCCGTTAGGCAATGCAACCGCGACTTGAGTGACGGTGAGGACTTGACCCGTCACTCCCATCGGCAAGATGCCCCATTCGAGGGCCTGATTCGATGGAACTTTGCCATAGATCAGAGCCCCGATTGAGGGTGTCAGATTGCTAGCTATCATTGGACCCTCGATCAGCTCTGGATAATGACGCCGAAGTCGGGACGGATGACGCCGAGTGCGTAGCCGAAGTCGACTGTGACGAAGAGGGCCTGGTAGATGTGGACGTAGGACACCATGACGCGGAGCGGGATACCCATCAGGTCGATGTAGCTGACATCGACGACGTTGCGGGCCTCTTCCGGCGTGGCGATCGGCCGTAGGGCCAGCGCGATCGCATATTCGTGCAGAGCGAGGTTCGTGTAGGACTGCACGGTTGCCGCGGCGGTCGAGATGGTATTGGTCGGCCAGCCGGTGCCGGCCGCAGTGCCGACGACTGTGCCGGCCGTGGCGCTGGTGATAGTCGCAACCTGGTAGATGCGCGATCCTGGGTTGGTATCGCCGGCGATGGAAATCCACTGCCCGACAAGCAATGGCGAGGTGGTCTGGAAAAACGTGTTCGTGCCGGTGATGACGCCCGCGTTGGTGATCGACACTGTGCCAGCAAGCTGCGTGATCATCCTGGCAGAAGTGGTAACAGAGCCGGATGCGAGAGTGGCTGCACTGATCACTGACCCGAGCGTCAAGCTCGTGTCACTCTGGATGGAGCTGACCAGGTATTGGGTCTTCGCGGTCTGCCCGTCACATCCGAACGTGAGGTAGGACGTGCCCGCGGTCAGCTGCGTGGTAAACTGGGTGTTGAGCCCTGTCACGACTGCGCTGTTGTAGGTTACCGTGGTTTGGCCGTAGATGATCGTTCCCGAGCTGGTCGGCATCTGCTGATCCCAGACAACCTGGAAGTTGAACGCATGACCCACGTCGGCCTGCTGGCGCGCCTCGAAGGCGATCGCGGCGCTGACCAAGCTTTCCTGCACCCAAGCCGAGTCGCCCAGCATCTTGCGATAGACTTGGTTGTGCACCATCAGCCGGAGCTTGTCGCGATCCTCGAGGGGCACCTTCTGGTCGGCCAGCACGCCCCAGGCGTTCAGCTGATCGTTCACCCCGACCTCGCCCTGGGTGGCGCCGACGATCGTGGCATTCGCGTTGAAGTTGGCGGGCGTGATCAGCGCGGCAATCTGGCCGTTCAGATACTCACGCGCTCTTTTGTAGAGCGGATCGAAGAACTTCTGAGCGAGGTCAACCGCGGTCTGCCACTGCTCAAAGTCCTGGAATTGGAGGGCGGCTCCGGCCCGGGTCTGGAACACCAAGGGGATGTAATTGGGGTTGACCGAAGTGCCGGTCAGGATGCCGTTGTTGATGGCCTGCAGCGGTCCCACGTCGGGGAAGTAGACGTCGACCGTCTTGCCGATGCGGGCGGCTTCCGGCTTGACGTCTTTGTAGACGGCATCGAGCAGCGCGGTGCGCCCGACCTTGGCCTTGTTGTATTCGTCGGCCCCGGCAACCAGGGTCTCAAAGAATGCAGCGAAATTATTGGCCATGCTAAGATGGCTCCTTAGTTGAACCCGGTGTTAGCGGGACCGAATTGGGAAAGAACGGAGAGGAACGATGTCGTTCATGTGCCACAACAAGAGACGATCGCATCCGATCGAGTTCACTGAAGCCGACAAACGACAAATTCTTGCAATGGTGGAGGAATCTATGCGACCGATACCGGAAGACCTTCCTGACGAGATCCGCATAGTTCTGCTCTGCCGGGCGATCCGTCGGATTCAGAAGAGACGTGGTCGATCATTCGGCGATGAGGCGGACCTCACCAATCTTGAGCATCAGCTCGACTTG
>JACTVF010000416.1 GCA_019695435.1 Methanoregulaceae archaeon
CGGCGCCAACGCCGTTAGCCCCGGCGACAACGCCGTTAGCCCCGGCGGCAACGCCGGCCAGATCCCGGCGGCGGTCGAGCAGACGCAGGCCCTCGACGTGAAAGGCAAAGGGACCCAGGAGCTCGCCTTCACGGTTGGGGTCCGGCCGCCGGAGAAGCCGGGCGACGCCAAGGCCGGCGCCGCGGCCACTGGCCGGATTACGGCCGTGCGGTTCGAGCTGACCGTCAGCGGAGGCGGGGCGACGGACAAGGTCCAACGGTCGGTGAGCGTGCTGCCCTACGGGGTGCCGGTCTACGCCAGGGCCGGCGGCGTGGCGGACGGCGATACGGCGGCCTGGGTGGATTGCCCCAAGCAGACGCCGCTGACGGAGCGGAGTCTGCAAGTGTTGATCGGGCCGAGCGTGGAGCGGAGCCTGTTGGATGTCCTCTTCCCGCCCGGCCTTGACTGCGGCGGCGATGCGGCCGGGATGGCCACCGGAGTGGAGACGGCCTCCAGCGATCTCTTGGCGGCGATGGGCCTTCAGAAGCTGCTGGGCGTCGGCCGCGAGGCGGGCGGTCCCAGGGCGGAGGACCTCGACGCGCGGATCCGCGGCGGCTTGGGCCTGTTGTTGCTGGCCCAGAACGAGGACGGCGGCTGGAGCTGGTCGGATCGCGGCGGCAAGAGCGAGCGTCTGAGTTCCGCCCGGGTGATCTGGGCCCTGGCCTTGGCCCGGCGAGCCGGCTACGCGGTCCCCGACAATGCCGTGCAATCGGCCCTGCGGTACTTGGGCCACGAGGCTTCCATCGTTGACGCCCAGGACTACGAGACCCGGGCGGTGCTGCTGCACGCGGCGACCATGGCCGGCGAGGGCAACTTCACGGTGGCCAATCAGCTCCACCGGGAGCGGGCGAACCTTTCGCCCGCCGCGCTGGCCTACTTGGCCCTGACGCTGGCGGAAATGGACCGCATGGCGATGGCCGGCGAGGCGTTGGAGCTGTTGGCCGGCCGCAACCTGGACGACCCGGCCTCCTACCGGGCCGCCGGCCAGGATTCGTTGCCGGGGTGCCGCAGCGACGTCGAGATCCGCGCCCTGGAGGCGCTGGCCTCCGAGCAAGTCGGACCGAAGTCGCCCAAGATCAAGGCGCTGATCGACGCGCTTCTGGCCCGCCGCTCCGGTTACCGTTGGACGCCCGACAAGGCCACCGGGCCGGCCATGCTGGCCCTGGGCCAGTGGTTCGCGCAGAAACGCTTCGAGGGTCAACGCTACAAGCTGGCCGTGCTGGTCAACGACGTCCCCGTGGCGACGTTGGACGTCGATCCGGCGGCCGGCAGCCAGGTGGTCGACGTGCCCGCCGCCGCCCTGCGCGAGGGAAAGCAGAAGGTCCAGTTCCTCTTGACCGGCCGGGGGCGATACGCCTACCAGTGCGTCTATCGCGGCCTGGTGCCGGCCGACAAGCTGCAAGGCACGGCGTCGCGCTGGTACGTCCACAGGCTTTATGAGCCGGCCTTTCTGGAACGCGACGGAAAGGAACTGGCCCGCGGCATGGGCAACGTCCTGGGCACGACCTGGGAGATCCACAACCCGTTGACGCAGCTTCCCGTCGGCCGCAAGGGGCTGGTCAGTATCCAGGTCGATCGCTCGGCGGTGCCGGCGGCCGGGCCCGACAACCGCCTGGACTACCTGGTGCTGGTCGAGCCGGTGCCGGCCGGAGCGGTGGTGCCTCCGGGGAGCGTCCGCGGCGGGTTCGACCGCTTCGAGATGGTCCCCGGCGGGATCGTCTTCTATATCGGCGGCCGCTGGGTGGTCGAGCCGATCCACTACGAGCTGCACGGCTACCTGCCCGGCCAGTACCGCGTGCCGCCGACCGCGGTCCGCAACGCCTACCGGCCCGAAGAGATGGCCGTGGCCGCTCCGGCCGCGCTGGCCGTGCTTCCTTTCGGCGCGCCTAGCGCCGATCCGTATCGCCTCTCTCCCGAGGAGCTTTACACGCTGGGCTCCCGGGCGATGGAGAGGAAAGACCTGAAGGAGGCGGGCCAGTATCTCGACGAGTTGTTCGAGAAGTGGACGCTCAAGCCGGAGGTCTACAAGGAGGTGGTCCAGGCGCTGTTCAAGGTCCACCTGGAGCTGGGGCCGCCGGCGAAGATCGTGAAGTATTTCGAGATCATCAAGGAGAAGTGGCCGGAGCAGGAGATCCCCTTCGCCGAGATCGTCAAGGTGGGCGCGGCGTACCACGAGCTGGGCGAGTTCGAGCGGAGCTACTACGTGTTCCGCGCGACCGTCGAAGGCAGCTTCACCCGCGAAAGCGGCGTGGCCGGCTTCCTGGAGAACCAGGGCGAGTTCCTGCGGAGCGTGGACCTGATGGAGCGGCTCCTGAGCGAGTACCCGCCGGAGGGCTACCTGGCCGAGGCCGAGTATGCCTTGGCGCAGCAGGTGGCCTTGAAGGCGCCCGAGGCGGCCAAGGACCTCAAGCTGCGGAAGCAGAAGGTCAACCGGGTGGACCTGGTGAAGCGGTCGCAGGCGATGCTGGAGAGTTTCTTGACGGCCCATCCCGACGATCCGGCGGCCGACCAGGCGGCCTTCTCGGCGGCCAATGAGCTGGTGGATCTGAAGGACTACCGCGCCGCGGTGGCGGCCTGCGACCGCTACGCCGCCCGCTACCCGCAGAGCGACCTGCTGGACAGCTTCTGGTTCCTGGGCGGCTACTGCCGGTTTGCGGCGGGCCAGCCCCAAGAGGCCCTGGAAATCTGTCACAAGGTGGCCCAGACGCAGCGGCTGGACAAGCGGACCGGGCGGATGGTCGACAGCGCCAACAAGTGGCGGGCGATCTACATCCTCGGCCAGATCCATCACAGCCTGGGCCAACTGGCCGACGCGGTGCGCGAG
>JACTVF010000417.1 GCA_019695435.1 Methanoregulaceae archaeon
ATTAGTTTTATCACGGCCAGGGAGAGGTCGGGGAAATGGAGAGGATCGGCGGTCTTTTCCTTCATGAGGAACTTTGCCAGTGCTTTTGCATCCGGATTCTCCGGCAGCGTCTCCCCGAGGGTAGCAGCGGTAAGGATAATGCCGGCCCAGTTCCTCGGAGTCTTTACGACTCTCTGGATCATCGGCACACCGGCAGCACCCAGCCGGGCAACCATTGTCCCGTTTGCCGCAACCATGAACTCCTCAATCAAGGCCCGTGCCGGGTTCGGCGTCATGGCAACAAGCCCCCTGACCTTTCCGTTTTCCATGACCACTTCGGGCTCTATGGTGTCAAATTCGAGTGCTCCCTCAGCACGACGGTATTTCCGCAGGAGTTGCGCCGCGTCGTTCTGGAGATGGAGCTGCTCTTCGAGCCCGGGGATCCCTTGAATGCCCGTCGGGATGGGGCCGGTGCCCTCCAGCCACTCTCCCACGCTCTCGTACACAAGTTTTGCCTTGTTGCGGACCAGCGCCCGATAAACCTCTCCGGGAGAGAAACTCCCGTCGGGCCGGACAATAAACTCAATGATAACGGCCAGTCGGTCTTTATCCTGCAGGAGCGAGGTGATCCCGTGGGAGAGCCGGTCGGGCAGCATGGGAAAAGTGATGACACCGGTATAGACGGATGTCCCGTTATGGGCCGCATACTCATCGGTGGGTGACTGTTTTTTTATATAGAAATCGACGTCTGCTATGGCAACCTGGACCCGGATCGTGCCATCAGGAATGCGCTCACAATATTCCACCTGATCGAGATCCTGGGAATCGTAGTTGTCGATTGATGACCACAACAGCGTGCGAAGGTCGCGTATATCCTTGGGTACATCAACAAAGGTACGCTCCTGCATTTCATTGACCTCATCCATCACCAGTGGAGGGAAACGAGGTTCAAAACCGTATTTTTCCATCGCATGCCACGCGATGGTTCTGAGATCGATGTCGTGGAAATGCGACCGGTGGTTTTTCATTTCAATCGAGTGTAATTCTTATTTTAATGCATAAAAACTTCTGGAAGTACCGTTTTATAGATATCACCGGCTTTTTGAGCCCGAAAAGATCAATCCCGTACCAAACATATATGCGCATCGGTGGAGACACGCTTTTTAAAAGACGGAGTGTTTATGAAGCGGGAGCAACCTCAATACTCTCGCCAGGCCGGAGAATCTTTACTGTGAGATCTGTTGTCCGTTCGATGGCCGTTTTAAACGCCACCGGGTCCGCTGCAATCCGGTCCCAGGTATTGTAATGGATCGGTATCACGATCTTTGCTCCGACAAAATTTGCTGCCATCATGGCTTCCCTTGTTCCCATCGTATACCTCCCTCCAATGGGAAGGAGGGCAACATCGGGATGGTAAAGGTCACCGATCAGTTTCATATCGGAAAAGAGGGCGGTATCCCCTGCATGGTACACGGAAACACCATCCATCCTGACCACAAAACCCGCTGCCGCTCCCGGGTTTCCTGTCATACCCGTATCATCGATCCGTGACGAATGCAGCGCAGGCGTCATGGTGATTGTGATACCTTCAAGGATAATGGTCCCACCAATATTCATCCCCTCAACAGGAACGCCTTTTGCCTGAAGGTATTGAGCGATTTCTCCAGTGGCAACCGTCGTTTTTCTGAGGGCAACGGCTTCGCCCAAGTGGTCATAGTGCCCATGAGTTACAAGAACGAGATCCGGGTTTGTCTGGGCAACGCTGCCTTCCGGGATGAAGGGATCGATCAGAACTTTTTTTGTACCGGTAAGCAGCACGCAGGCATGGCCGAGCCAGGTGAGTTGCATATATGCTGATGGGAATTAGGTTGGGATGAACATTATTGTATTGACCGGCTGGCAGCACATGGAGATAAAATCCGGTTTTGCCAACAGTACTGGCCGTATATAAAAGAGATTCCGGGATGTGGCAAAAGCCACCTTTATGTCACGTCGATCAGTTCTGCTTCGGTAATATCGATGGATTCACCCAGATTGTCTGACGTAGCGCTTCGGGTCATCTGCTCGGATAGATCACGGTCTTCCATCACATCCCGGATCCGGTTGATGTAAGGATCGATGGTTGGATCTTCCTGTTCCTCGATTACGTGCCGGTATTCCCGCAGTGTGGACGGGCTGACACCGAGTTCATCGGAAACTTCCTTCATGGTCTTTCCCGATGCTACGAGATCTTCCATCTTTGCCTTGTCAAATGGCATCCTGAAATCAAGCTCCCGGAAGAGCTTGAGTCTGACCCGAGCCCGGGCGACCGTCTTACTGAGTTTCTCATCACCGAGTTCACGGGCGATCTCGGTGTCATTCTTTCCCGCATAAAACGATGTAACGAGCTTGGCGAGCTGGATCGGTTTGAGCGAAGTCTTGAAGATTCCCTGCTCGATAATCTCACGCATCACCAGCGCGACCTCGCGTTCAATCGCATCGCTATCCCTGAGGGTGCCATGAATGTTTTTCATCGGCTCGACAATCTTAGTCTTGCCCGACATGGTGCTGAAAAGTTCCAGCAGCTGTGTTTTTCGTTTGTCTTCCGTCATTGCATACCCCATCTTGGGATTAGGATATACAATACTTCGTCAACTATTTAATCCTATCTTACTGTTCTTTTGACCAGAAACCTTTTATTTGAGTCTGGATCGCACTTCAGGCCACCCATTTCTTCTTGCAGAAAATCCCGGTTCCGGTCCAGTATATTCCGGACTCCCGATAATTACTTCGCGTACTTCACAGGGACCGTCATAAGCACCCACAAGACCCGGACACGAGCCTTTTTGTCGGGAGTCGTATAACTGTATAAGAGACCAAGTTTCAGGGATCCTGCATGA
>JACTVF010000418.1 GCA_019695435.1 Methanoregulaceae archaeon
AAGCAATTCGCCCAGGTGAGCGCCACCGTGGGCCACGCCGAGCACTCGGGCGACCTGCGAAAGTTCATCGCGGGCGGGAAGAAGATCATCATATCGACCGTGCAGAAGTTCCCCTTCATCCTGGACGAGATCGGGAAGGAGCACCGCAAGCGGCGGTTCGCCATCATCATCGACGAGGCGCACTCCAGCCAGGGCGGGAAAACTTCGGCGGCAATGAGCATGGCCTTGTCGGAAGCCGGTGAAGAAGGCGAGGACGAGACGACCGAAGACAAGATCAACCGCATCATGGAGGCCCGCAAGCTGCTGCCCAACGCGAGCTACTTCGCCTTCACTGCCACGCCGAAGAACAAGACCTTGGAAATCTTCGGCGAGCCCCACGAAGTGGCCGGGGAGGTCAAGCACCGGCCCTTCCACAGCTACACCATGAAACAGGCGATCCAGGAGTGGTTCATCCTGGACGTTCTGAAGAGCTACACGCCCGTGGAAAGCTACTACAGGCTGGTCAAGGCAGTGGAGGCCGACCCGGAGTTCGATACCAAGAAGGCCCGGAAGAAGCTCCGCCGCTACGTCGAGAGCCACGACCATGCGATCCAATGCAAGGCCGAGATCATGGCGGACCATTTTCACGAGCAGGTCATCGGGCTGAAGAAGATCGGCGGGCAGGCGCGGGCGATGGTCGTCACCAACGGCATCGAGCGGGCCCTTCAGTATTATCATGCGATCAGCGACTACTTGAACGATTGCAAGCGTCCGTACAAGGCCATTGTCGCCTTCTCTGGCGAGCACGAGTACGGCGGCCAGAAGGTCACGGAGGCATCACTCAACGGCTTCCCCAGTAGCCAGATTGCCGACCGGATTCAGGAAGATCCGTACCGCATCCTGATCTGCGCCGACAAGTTCCAGACCGGCTACGATGAGCCGCTGCTGCACACGATGTACGTGGATAAGATGCTTTCCGACATCAAGGCCGTGCAGACGCTTTCGCGGCTCAACCGTGCCCACCCGCAGAAACGCGATGTCTTCGTGCTCGATTTTATGAACGACACCGAGACGATCCAGGAGGCGTTCGCCGACTACTACCGCACGACGATCCTCAGCAAAGAGACCGACCCCGACAAGCTGCACGACCTGAAGAACGCTCTCGACGCCTACCAGGTCTACGGGCCGGGGCAAGTTGACGAGTTGGTGACGCTCTATCTGGGCGGGGCCGACCGCGACAAGCTGGACCCGATCCTCGACGCCTGCGTGGCGGTTTACAAGGAACAGCTTGGCGAGGACGGGCAGGTGGACTTCAAGGGGAAGGCCAAGGCGTTCCTCCGCACCTACGAGTTCCTGGGGTCGATCCTGCCGTATCCGAATGCCGCCTGGGAGCGGCTGTCGATCTTGCTCAACTTCCTCGTACCCAAGCTGCCCGCCCCGAAGGAGGAGGATCTGTCGAAGGGCATCCTGGAAGCGATTGACATGGACAGCTACCGAGTGGAGAAGCAGGCGGTGATGCAGATCCAGTTGCCCGACGCCGACGCCGAGATCGAGCCCGTGCCCGGTACGGGCGGCGGGCACAAGCCCGAGCCTGAGCTGGACCGGCTGTCGAACATCATCAAGACGTTCAACGACCAGTTCGGCAACATCTCGTGGACGGACGTGGACCGGGTTCACAAGCTCATCACGGAGGAAATCCCAGCCAAGGTGAACGCCGACACCGCCTATCAGAACGCGAAGAAGCGCCCCGATAAGCAGAACGCCCGAATCGAGCACGACAAGGCCCTGGCACGGGTCATCATCGACCTAATGAAGGATGACACCGAGTTGTTCAAGCAGTTCAGCGACAACGAATCGTTCCGCAAGTGGGTGACGGACACGGTATTCGGGCTGACGTATGGGGAGCATGCGGCATGATGGCGAGCCATCGGCCCCAGAGGAGGATTCCATGAAACAAGAGTTGGTAGAGAGGCTGCGAGACCTGGCCGAGGAAGTGGAACAGGCGGAAGGCGGCATTCTGTTCCTGCCCATGGACGAGAAGGAACTTGCCGATGCGGTGAAAGCCATGGTGGACGGCGGGACGGTTCCCAACAAGGCCATCGGGAAGTTGCTGTACTACGTTGCCGACATGGCAGAAGAGTAAGATGACGGTAGTGGATCGACAACGCGGAACGCTGATCGGCCTTGCGGTGGGCGATGCCTTGGGCGCTGCCGTGGAGTTTGAGCCACCGGGCACCTTCCCCAAGGTGACCGGCTACCGTGGCGGCGGTCCCCATGGTTTGGGCCCCGGCGAATGGACCGATGATTCGAGTATGGCCCTCGCCCTGGCCGACAGCATCGCCAGCGTCGGCTGGGACCTCCACGACCAAGTCCACCGCTACACCGCCTGGTGGCGGAAGGGCGAATACTCTGTCAACGGGCGGTGCTTCGACATCGGCATCACGACCCGCAGTGCCCTGAGCCGGTTTCTGAAGACCGGCGATGCCCGAACGTCGGGCGATCCCTCGGAGCGAGCCAGCGGCAACGGGTCGATCATGCGGTTGGCCCCGGTGCCGATTCGCTATGCCCACCTTTTCCCCGGCCAGCTCGACGAGTTGGTCCGGCTGCTGGTGGAATCCAGCCTGCCCACCCATGCCAGCCCGCAATGCCTGTCGGCCTGCGCCTACATGGGCGTGATCTTGGCCGGTCTGATCCAGGGTGCGGCTCGTGAGGAAGTGCTGGACCCGTCCTGGCCGCCGCTACTACGACTCCGGGAGATCCACCCGTTGCACCCCGAAGTCGATGCCGTGGCGAAGGGCAGCTTCCGGCAGAAGCAGCCGCCCGAGATCGTCGGAAACGGCTACGTGGTCAAGAGCCTGGAAGCCGCCCTGTGGGC
>JACTVF010000419.1 GCA_019695435.1 Methanoregulaceae archaeon
ACAGTATGTTTAGTAACTGCTACTACAACTTATATTATGACATTAAGTTTTATGGTTTTAAATAATAATTATTATGTATTAAAACAAACAACTGGAACTGAAACTTTAAATACATGGATTGAATGGGATTAATATGGCAGGTTATGATAAATATACAAAATTATTGTTACATTGTGATAGTTCTCCGTTTTTCGATAGTGCATTAGGAAAAGTTGTAACAGTAAATGGTAATTTAACTCTTACAAGTAGCCCACAAGTTAGTGCAGGATTTGGTGATTTTGCAGATACAGGTACAGGATATTTTTCTTTTTCAACATCTACTGATTTTGAATTTGATGCTAATGATTTTACAGTAGATTTATGGGCGCAGATGGCAGCATATCCGGGTTCTGGATATTCTAAAACTTTTTATTCTTATGGGGAACATGTTACAGGTGGAACTTTCTTTGATATACAAATTGCGGCTAATGGAACCATTACAATGACCAATTATAATGGTAGTGGATATATGTATCAATTACAAACTACAGCAACTTTTCCTCTTGCTCAATGGAATCATATTGCGGGGGTTCGTAATGGTAATAATTTATATTTATTTTTAAATGGAAGTTTGGTAAATGGAGCTTCTGGAACTTATGCTGGTAGTTATTTTCCAACAGGTCAAACTCCAATATTCGGATTCGGTGCAAGTCTTGATGTAGGTTTTGTTGGATATCTGGACGAATTGAGAATATCAAATGGTATAGCTCGTTGGAACGCACCATTTACTTCATCTACTTCTGAATATAAAGCAACAAATAAATATCCATTCCCTCCATTTAACCCAACATTTTAAATGGATAAATATTATTAGAGGAAAATTATGGGTATATTTACAGGCATAGGAATATTTGACCCCGCAATTTATGACCCTAAAATATATGATGAACTCATATTAAAACCAAAAAATTTATATGACGATGATTATGAATCTTTTTGGGGTATGGTTAGACCAAATATAGTTAAGAAAATAATTTATCAAGAACAATATATTTTACTAAATAATCAAAGAAACAGAGCAATGACATTATTGTTATTATCTTTAGCAAATGAAATTTAAGGAGATTCAAAAATGGAACAACTGAATGAAACATCAAGGAAATTTGCCTATCCCAAACTTACACAAGTTGGTGATGATTTAGTCTTGACAACGAGAGATTATTTTGTTATAATAACCTCTGATGAATTAGAAAAGATTAAGAGATTAGTAATTGGTGAAGGTAAGACAATTTATATTCATAAAGAAACGATGTTAGTATATATGAAAGATAATTATGTAATTTTCGAAAAATTAAGAGATGTAAACAATTTTAGAAGAATTCTCATGGTTAGTGCGAGTAAATTATAATGAAAAACATAGTAGGAGCAGTTCTTTTAACTATATGGATAAAATTGTTGGTTGGGCAACTTCATTAGGTGGTGCTTATGTTTTGTTTAGGAATAGCACTATTCATAAGAAAAAGAAAGAAGAAGAGAAAACTGATTAAGGGGGAAATTTGATGAAAGTATTTTTGGATTTCGATAATACACTTGTTGATTTAGCTCAAGGTTGGTTGGATTGGTTAGCAAAAGAAAAATATATAAAAGTTACAACTAAACATATTAAAGAATGGGATTGGTTATCTAAAACATATGGTGAACATGTAAATGAATATTGGAAAACACCAAATATATATGATGATATTATACCGATTCCTGGCTCCATTACTTTTGTTGAAGCATTAAAAAGAATTTATGGAAGAGAGAATATTCTTATCATTTCCAATTCTGCTAAAAATATGATTGATGAAAAAACTATATTCGCAGAAAAATATTTTAAAATTCTTCCTACAAATGTACTTCATGTTGCAGATAAATGGAAATATACAAGTGAAGGTGTTTTAATTGATGATGCTCCACATAATGTTATAGACCATGTTAAAGCAAATCAGACTCCTGCTATTTTATTCAATTATCGTAATAAATGGGGTTGGGCAAATTTAAAAGAACCTGTTAAATTTGTTACAACTTGTATTAATTATGCTGATTGTCTTACCGAATTGGCAAAAATTAAGAAAAAATTCTTTTCAAAATAGTTCTTGACAAAATGAATTAAAAACTGTATAATGTTCTCATGAAGATTAAAGATATGAAATATTATGCAATGGGTAGTAAAGAATTTATATCTAAACTTGAAAATCAATTGAAAAGAGAAGGATATATTACCAAGACAACTAAAAATAATAAAGAAGGTCTTGTTTCTCTTTATTATAGTGGTGTCTCAATTATGATGGAGAAGAATATGAATTATTGGATTTATAGAGATAGGGTATTAGCAAATAATTTAGGTGCTGATGTACATGAAATCAACACCCAACTTGGTTTGATATTAAATGGTCTTGAAATAATAAAATGTAAACATTTAGATGAAGAAACAAAAGAAAGGAATAAAGAAAGGATAATTAAAGCTATTGCTAAAATAGGTAAATTAACAAAAAAATTTCCAGATTCTAAATTGTTTTTGGGTAAGAAGTAAAATTTGAGGTAAAAGGAGATAAAAATGAAAAGATTTATTTTGAGTTTCTTTGTGGTAATTGCAATTTTTGGTTGTAATGGAAAGAATGGTAATAATGGAGCTACACCGAAAATTACTTTTACAGAAACAGCTAGTAATTCGATTTGTCCTAATGGTGGGGTTACACCAATTGCAACGATAGGAACTACTGTTTATACTTATCCTGAAATTTGTAATGGTGCTACAGGTCAGACAGGTGCTACTGGTGCGACAGGTCAGACAGGTGCTACTGGTGCTACAGGTCAGA
>JACTVF010000029.1 GCA_019695435.1 Methanoregulaceae archaeon
CTATCGCAAGGGGGGATGCCCGAGCGGCGGGGGCGGAGCCCCCGAGAGCGGATTCCTCATGTTTTTGAATCTTTTAACTTCAATTGATTGAGTATTGGATTTTCCCATTATCTTTTTTGGGGCTGATGTTTTACAATTACCTAAAACTATTCTAAAAAAATCAAAAACCGGGAGTCCGGAACGATTATTCCGGCCCGTTCATACGCTCTTGAAACAGAGGTACCAGTCCTTGCACTCGTACCCTTCGCTCAAGCGCTTCTCCATCTCGGCTGCAGTCTTTGGCGGCGCCACGACCACCTTGTCGCCCGGCTGCCAGTTTGCAGGTGTTGATACTTTGTACTTGTCGGTCGTCTGGAGCGCTTTTACCATCCGGATAATCTCGGGCATAAACCGCCCGTTCGACTGCGGGTAGTAGATCATCGCCCGCATGATCCCCTTGTCATCGATGAAGAACACGCTCCTCACCGCCGCAGTCGAATTCATAGCCGGGTGGATCATGCCGTACTTCTTTGCCACTTTCATATTCAGGTCGGCAATGACCGGGAACGGGATGGTGACACCCATCTTCTCCTTGATGTTACGAATCCAGGCAAGATGTGCCGATACGCTGTCAACAGATAGCCCTACCAGTTTCACGTTGAGCGCGGCAAGTTCATCGTGAATCGCGGCAAACGCCATGAATTCCGTTGTACAGACCGGGGTGAAATCGGCGGGATGTGAAAACAGCACCACCCATTTCCCCTTCAGATCCGAGAGTTTGATCGGGCCCTGCGTGGTATCAGCTTCAAAGTCCGGTGCAGGTTCTCCCAGCGCCGGAAAAGTCGAACAGGTCTCTTCCGTCATATCCGAACCATCATTACTTCTTCATGATCTCATCGAGCTGGGCTTTGCCATAGACATAGGCCGGCATGCCCGAGAGCAGGAACGTGACCCGGAGCGCCTCTTCCACCTCGGCCTTGGTGACCCCGAGGTTTGCCGCGCCGGCAATCTGGGCACGGACGGCGTGCTGGTCGCGGAGCGCCGCCGCAATGGCAATCGCGATCAGCTTCTTGGTTTTTCTGCTGAGTCTGCAATCGTCCCAGATGTGGTCCTCCATCTTGATAACAAGGTCGTACATCCCGGGATCGTTTACCGTCAGTTCCTTGAAGAACTTGGGAACTTTCCCGATCTTCTTCTCCAGGCCCTTGAGTTCTTTTGCGGTTCCCTTCCTTACCACAGGTTTCTTTGTTACAGGTTTCTTTACCACCATACTCACTCACTCTCCAGTTTCATGGGCTCCCCACAGCAGATCAGCTCCCCGCCGCCGGCTTCTTTCACAATCACAACATTCCCGCAGATCTCGCATTTGAAGACCTGCCCTTCTGCGGATACATTTACCATACTGAACTTCGTCCCCCGTTGAACGTGTTGATCCACATACACATGCCCCCCGAAAATCCTCTGACAGGCATCTCGGGCATTCACCACTGGCAGTACCGTTGCCGGAAAAATAAGAAATTACTGGAAACTCTTGCCGCGTCTGGGCGGGTTCTTCGCATCTTCAGGAGTCTTGATATCCGGCCGGATGTGGGTCATCGGGAAACACTGGTACTCCTCGCAGGAGCAGGCCGGGCACTTACGGAGATCCTGCTCGCTCTTGTCGAGCGTGAACTCCTTGCCGCAGTCTATACATACGTATTTTCCCGGCCCAACTTTCTGGCCTGCCGTATACGTTTTTTGTTCGGTCAGATTTATCACCAGACTTCACTTTTATGTCAAAGATATATATCAGTTGTGTTCGTACATCCGCATCCGTGGTCAGCGGACTTTTCTTTCAACTTTTCGTCGTATGCAAAACTATATTGGTTTTTTCCCCCCTAATGCTGGTATGGTAAAAAAGGTCATCGGCCTCTTAGGCAGTCCCCTCCCTGAAGGCAACACTGCACAGTTACTGGCACGGGCGTTGCAGGGTGCCAGGGATGCCGGCTGCGCAGTGGAGCTCATCCCGGTGACCAGCCTGGATTTTCAGGGCTGCCAGGAGAAGTTTTTCTGCCAGGATCATGAGACCTGCATCCTTGACGATGACATGCAGCAAATCTACCCAAAATTTGTGGATATGGACAGCCTGATCCTGGCCACCCCGGTGATGACGATGGGAATTCCCGGGACCTTCAAATCGTTTATAGACCGGTTTCAGGTTTTTTTTATGGCCAAGTATCACCGGAAACAGCCCCTGGTCTCCCCGAAGAAAAAGGCGGGGCGCAACGGCCTCTTCATCTGCATCTCCGGGATGGATATCCCGGAAGTGTTTGTCGGCGTAAAACTGACGGTCAGGGCCTTCTTTGATATTATTGACTGCCAGTACCGGGATGAGCTCCTGATAAACGATATGGACCGGATCAAGGATATCAGGACACGGCCGGATCTTCTCGATGCAGCGTATAAAAAGGGATTTGCCGTGGGGGCATCGCTCGTCGCATCCGGTCAGTCCCCGGAGAAATCCTGAACCGGCGCTGCCTCTTCTACCTTTATAGAAGACCTGATGGAATTGCTAAAAAAGATCCTTGTCTCCGAAGATAACGTGATATGGGGTACTTCCGATTCAATCATTTTTCCAGCCTGCCGGTGTCCCGGCCGACAGATCATACCAGCCCTTTCTCTTTCATACTGGAAAAACCGGTCTTTGTGATGATGATGTGATCGAGCAGCTGGATGCCGAGCAGGGTTCCCGCCTCCTGAAGCTGCCGGGTGATCGCGATATCCTGGGCGCTTGCTTCTAGCGATCCCGACGGGTGGTTGTGCACGCAGATTACCGATGCTGCCCGGTCGGTGATTGCTTCGGCAAATACCTCGCGGGGGTGGACGAGACTGTGGTTGAGAATCCCTATTGTAACCACCCGGCTCCGGATCACCTCGCCGGCTCCGGTAAGACTGATGCAGATAAAATACTCCTGTGGTTTTTCCCGGTAGATACCTACGAGCGTCAGGACATCCTCCGGTTTCTGGATCTTCACCGTACCGGCCGGTTCGTACCGGCGGCGTCCGAGTTCGAGACAGGCCACGATCTGGGCAGCTTTCGTCGGCCCGATACCCTCCATGGTTAGTATATTATCATACTGGATCTCCCGGTTATGGTCGTTGAGCACCGCAGCGATGTCCCGGGCAATCATCCGGACGTCCCGGTTTTTCACACCTCTCCCGATGATGGCCTCGATAAGTTCCGTGTCGGTGAGTGATGTCACGCCTTTTTTAGCGATCTTTTCCCGCGGGCGGTCAGGCACGGGGACATCTTTCATCTTTTTCATGATACAACCCGGGGCCGGGGCAAAAAGATATGCCGGCCGGCACCTGTTCATGCATACGTATGCGTGGATTTCCCGAAACTATAACCTCTTTCATATTTATTCCGGCACATGCCGGAGTCCGGACAGTTTCATGTATGGTTATGCCCCATGAAGTATCTTTAAGTAAAACTCTGACTATACCTTCCCGTATGACAACCCAAGAGAATGCAATGGATGCATTTGCCGGCGAATCTCAGGCAAACCGGAAGTATCTCGCGTTTTCCGAAAAAGCTGCTGCCGAGGGTTTCAAGAATATTGCAACTCTTTACAAGGCAGCATCAGAGGCTGAGGCCATACATGCAAAGAAGCTCTTAAAAGTGCTTGGGGCGATCAACTCAACCGAGAAGAACATAGAAGGAAGCATCGAGGGGGAAACTCACGAATATACTGCTATGTATCCTGCTTTTGTCAAGGAGGCTGAGACCGAGAAGAAGAGCGACGCGGTGCTTGCGTTTACCCTTGCCATGAAAGCAGAGGAAGTACATGCAGGCCTGTACAAAAAAGCGCTTGCGGCCCTTAAGGCCGGTCATGATCTCGGCAGGGAGAAGATCTTCCTCTGCCCGGTCTGCGGCAATATCGAGATCGGGAAGGTGCCCGACAAATGTCCCATCTGCGGGGTATTCGGGAAACAGTTCCAAGAAATTACCCTTTAACTCTTTTTTGCAGTACGCATTGCAAATGCTGCCGCCTCCCGCTCAAGAATCCCTGATCCTGTAGGAAGAAGACGGGATTATGGTCTGTTGCGTCGCTTATGGGCCCAGACAATGACCACCACGAGCGCAATCAGCGTCGCCCATGATGCAGAGTAGATCGCGATGGTCGGGTATTCGAAGATTACCTTTGGCAGTGACGATACCGGGCTCTCAATCTTGGTGCAGGTGAATGTCACGCTCACGCTCGCCGGGAACCGGGCCGGGCCGCCAAAGTAGTGTAAAAGTACCGTGGCATTGCCCGACTCGATGATGCCGGTAGCCGGTGCGTTAAAGGCGACCGGGAAAGCCACCACCCGCGTAAGCCGGGTGTCCTGGTCTTTGAGTTCCACGTACCATTCATCAGCATAGGTCCCGGGATAGGCATCCACGGCACCAACTGTCAGCTGCGAGCCGGAAGGCACTGCAACATGCCAGATCCCCTGGTCGCTCTGGTTTGAAAAGGTCAGCCTCTTTATGGCCGTTTCTCCGACACCCAGTTGGAGAGTGCCCGAGGTAAGAAAAGCAGGTGGGGTGCTGGTAGGAAGTGACAGGATTCCCGTTCCCGGAGCAGCAGTACACTGAAACCGGTCATCCATGACCTCGCCATAAGAGAGCGCCCGGCTGTAAATCCTGACCTCGTCGATCCCCCCGGTAAGGTAATGTTGGACATTCTGGTCGGGCGAATCTGCCGCCCCTGCATCAGCACCGATCTGGATGGAGTTATTATCGATATAGCGGATTACACCGGTCGCATTTACCTGGTTGCGGAGAATGCCATCGAGATAGATCGTGGCAGTCTGGCCGTCGTAGGAGCCGGTCACCTGGTGCCATTGCCCGGGTGCAATGTTCTCGTGCGGAATAATCACGGAAACATCTCCGCCGGGATTGTCAAGTCCGAGTGTCCACCAGAGATCGTTTCCCTCATCGAACCCGAGCTTGTATCCCCCTCCATTATCATACGTCGAGATCAGCGTCTGGGGTGTCGTGTCGTTCACATAGAACCAGAGAGAAACCGTGATGGCATCGGAGGGATGGTTTGCAGGAGTATAGGGAATGGATACGTAACTTGCATTTCCATCCAGTACCAGCGCTTTCACACATTCGTTATTATCCACACGGAATGCGCCGCCATGGATCGTCCCGGTATTTCCGTGCCCGGATGCGTCAAGAGCCAGATTGCCGCTCCCTTCGTTGAAATTGAGATAAACCACCGGACCGCTGGAGACAGGAGCCGTACCGGATGCTGCAGCCGCAGTAGGGATACAGAGAAGCATCACAAATACCGCCCCCCAGACAATTCCCCAGCGGAGGTTACGGCCGGTGTACGTGTGCATAGTGCTATCCTGTTCTTTGTATGAAGGGTGTATTAGGGTTCACGGGAAAAGAAATTTGCGCTTAAGCCGTTGCCCCTCATCAGGCTGCTGCACAATCTTTATATCCAACAAAAAACCTCTTCGCATTGATGAGCACCGTCACCGTCTATTCCACCCTACACTGCCCGTACTGCCGGATGGCAAAAGCGTTTCTCGACAAGCATAAGGTACCCTATACCGCCATCGATGTCGGTGCCGACGCTGCCGCGGCGCAGAAGATGATTGCACTGTCGGGCCAGCGCGGGGTACCGGTCATCATGGTCGATGATGAGGTCATTATCGGGTTTGATTCCCGGCGGTTGAACGAACTGTTCGGGACACCGGCCGAAAACGAGCTGTACGATGTCCTTATCGTGGGCGCCGGTCCTGCAGGGTTGACCGCGGGCGTGTACTGCGCCCGGAAACTCCTCAAAACCCTGATGGTATCCGAAAATATCGGCGGCCAGGCGCTCGAATCCTGGGCGATCGAGAACTACATGGGCTACCGGATGATCACCGGTGAAGACCTGATGAAGAAATTTGAGGAACAGGTGCACACGTTCGATATCCGGCTTGAACTGGTGAAAGTGAACGGGATCCGCCAGGCTGAGGGAGTTTTTGAGGTCACGACCGCGTCCGGCCTGCTCCTGAAGGCAAAGAGCCTGATCCTGACGCAGGGTAAGCAGCCGAAGATGCTCGGAGTACCCGGAGAGGAAAAGTATCTCGGGCGGGGACTTTCGATCTGCGCAACCTGCGATGGTCCGCTCTACAAAGGAAAGAAGGTGGCCGTTGTCGGTGGCGGGAACTCGGCCGTCCAGACCGCGATCGAGATGAGCGGGATTGCCTCGTCCGTGAGCCTGATCGCAAGGAACATGATCAAGGCGGATCCGGTGTACGTGAAAAAACTCGAAGCGATCAAAAATATCACGGTGCACCTTCACTCGCAGATCGCAGGGTTTTCAGGGGACCAGTTCCTTGACCATATCACGATAACAACGGAGGAGGGGCAGCCCGACCAGAGCATCGGCGTCGATGGCGTGTTCATCGAGACCGGCTGGACGCCGAACACGGGTTTCCTTGACGGCCTCGTGGCCTTAAACGACTGCGGCGAGATTGTGGTGGACGTGAACGGCCGCACGAGCCGGCCCGGGGTCTTTGCCGCCGGGGACGTGACCTCGGTCAAGAGCAAGCAGATCATTATTGCCGCCGGGGACGGGGCGAAGGCTGCGCTTGAGGCGTACGAGTACGTGATGAAGATGGGGTGAGTTTTTTTACCGCAGCCTCTTGTGCGGGCCGTGGTGGGGATATTAGTGAAGGATCTCTCTCTGAAAACTTGACAGAACCTCTTTTAAGATCTTGGGATGCAATGCTGATTATGACGCCATGTGATAGGTGTTCATTGAAGGATTGGCATTATTATCACCCGATATGCATGCCCTCACCTAAAAACATTCAAGGGATTCTAATCTCCCGTGATCCTACAACCGATTTTATTGAACCTTACAAACACTACGATCATGATAAAGGGCTTTTTCAATACAAAGAAGCACCCCCCACATGGCTCTACAACCGTATTTTATCCTTCATGAAGTATGGATCAAATTCTCACGAATCTATATACTTGCGCAATTTTCTCAATTCAAACTGTTATTGGACTCATTTTCATAAGTGCCCCACGTTAAAGGGAGATAAAGATTTTCATTTTTCGTACAAGCATGGTAAAGAATGTGCAGGATTCTGGTTTGATTATGAATATTCCACATATAACCTAAACGGAAAAATCCTCATTCTCTTGGGTCAAGATTTGAAAAAATACTATGATGAGAATCCGGACAATCAACTTTTCAAAAATAATACGGTTTTTTTCCTTCCACATCCATCAGGAATAAATATGGGTAGTGGCTGGTCATGGAATCCAAATAAACCTGAAGGGGATGTGTATAAAAAAGAAATAAAGAAAACGATTGAAGAATTAATGTCGCGAGTTCTGATAAGTTAACGGGTGGCACCGCTACACCCATCCTTTGTTGGCGGGGGGTTCCATAAAAGGTCAAGAATGGGGAAGTATTAGGTTGTTATACATTTCGTGCCGGAAATTTTTGCGCTGTACGAGCTTTCGCGCCAAAAAATACCGGAAGATCGCTGCGAAATCCGAAAAACTCTCCCCTGTTGCAGGTCTCACGACGGAGAGGCAGACTACCTCCGGAAAAATTCCGACCGATCTTCTCCCGCTCGTACGGTTCAAAAATTTTTCTGGTCAAAAATTTTTGGTTCGAAAGTTGGTACGACCGGATCTTTTTTGCCGCGAAATTTTTTGGGCCGGATTTTTTCCGGTTGAAAGTTGAAAAATCCAAAAAATTCCAGCGCGAAAGTTGGAAAAAAGCAAACACTATCCGCAGGATCAGCTGGCTCCCGTCGTGAATCCTGCAATACAGACCCGGTACTAGGATCAGAAATCCGTAATTTTTTTGGCCATGAAATTTTCCGGGCCGGAAAATTTTTGCCGCGAAAGTTGAAAATCGCAAAAGTTTTTGGATTGAAATTTCTCCGACCGTATTTTTTCCGGTTGAAAGTTGAAAAATCCAAAAATGTTCCGGCCGAAAGTTCGAACGGCCCGGATTTTTCCGGACAAAAATCCAAATTGCCGGAAAATTTTGGAAACGTACAAATTCCCATTGAGAGGTAGGCCGGACAACATGCGCACTTGTACAATTTTCCTTATCCTGCCGCCCCCCTCTTGCGCCACCAGTCCCCCGAGGGGGACGGGGCGCAGTGCGATGCATTCGGTATTACCTGAACAAGAAAACCTACCACCGTATCATCTCTGTATACAGGTAATACGGCACTATCGCAACCGGGGGGGTGCCCACGCGGCGGGGGCGGCAGCCCCCAAGAGCGTTCCCCTCCCCCCAAGTTACCATCGATCTCCCACAACAAATCAATTTTTCCGACGTAAAATTCAAAAACGCTCATAGCGGCCTCCGGGTGGCCGATCTCTCCCTCAAATGACCTGTAGGTAGTTCCCGAAAACCCTGCCCACAGAAGCCCGCTATTATGCAGGTTTAAGTGGCCCTTAAATCGAGGCATTTTTAAAAATAAGCGATTAAATCAGGATTTTCTAGGGGCGTGGACATCGGTTCCTGTGGAGATGGGATCCGGGGTCCGGAAACGGAAAATCGGAGACCAGATTGGGCCCGGATTTGGAGGGATGAATGTAGGATTGTGGGAGGTGGTTTAGACTCCGGTTACTGAATAACACCTTTACTCGTTCTTCTTTTGCGACTGCCGGTCCTTCTCCCGGTAACCCTCAAGCAAAACCGTCATGATGTTTTTCACCGGCTTGTCCGAGTGACTCGCGATGTGGAACTCGCAGAACGGGCAGGAGGTGATCACGATGTCGGCCCCGGTCTTTCTGATCTCTTCACGGCGCTTCTCCCCGAGGGCTGCCGCCTCTTCGGGTACGCCAGACTTCACCCCACCGCCCGACCCGCAGCAGATGGACGGCATCTCGACAAGATCGATCACCCGCCGGATCAGTTGCCGGGGTTCTTCTTTAATATCCTGCCCCCGCATCAGGTGGCAGGGATCGTGGTAGGTCGCCTTTATTGGCAGACGTGCGGGAGGTTCGATGCCGTACTTCGTGAGCAGCTGGTTGATGTCAAGCACCTCAAACGGCGTCACGTAATCGTGCTTGAGGGTCGAACCGCAGCCGGCGCACATCGTCATCACGGTATCGATCCCGCGTGATTGGAACGTGTCGATGTTACGCTGCTTGAGCGAATCAACGATTGCCAGCTGGCCGGTCCGTATCAGGGGCGATCCGCAGCAGATCTGGTCCCGGGGTATGATCACCCGGATGCCGTTTCTTTTGAGGACTTCGATCGCATCGAGTGCTGACTGCTGCTGGCGCATGTTGTACATGCAGCCGACAAAGAATCCCACGGTTGCCTTGACCGGCCCGACCGGCTCGATCCTTTCACCGACCTGCTCCATGAATGTCGGCGCGGTCCGGGTGACGCTGCGGCCGGTCTCTTTGATGAGTGCAGCGACTTCCCGGTGCCGGGGAAGCGTGAAGCCCCGCTGGTTTGCGAGCGCCCGGAGTTTCTCGATCGCTTTCCCCGGGATCCTGATCTTCTTCGGGCAGGCCTTGAAGCAGGCCTGGCAGCTTGTACAGTTAAACAGGCCGTCCCGGATTGCGTCCGGCACCCGGTCGCCGGTATCCCGCGGGTCGAGTATCAGGCGCATATCCTGCCGCATAGCGGTCGGCCCAAGGAAGCTGGTCACGTCCATGGCCGGGCAGACCGAGACGCAGGCAAGGCACTCGATGCAGTCCCGGAGCGGTTTTATCTCGTCGATCTCTGCTTTCGTGGGAAGCCGGAGCTCCGGCCCGCACGCCGGTTTCAGCGATGCAATCGCTTCTATTTTCGGGAGAAGATCCACGATCAGATCCTGTTTGACCGGGAGGTTTAAGGGAGTAATCGTGATGCCGTCTACTGCCTCCTCCATGCAGGCCAGCACCGGTTCTCCATTTACCCTCACTGCACAGCTGCCGCACTGCCCGGAGCTGCAGCAGTACCGGTACGCGAGCGTGGGATCGATCTGATCGTGGATCGCGTGCAGGATATGGAGGACCCGGGCGCCGTCGTTTGCGCTGACCGTGTACGATTGAAGCCGGGGTTCCCGATCCGTTTTCGGGTCAAAGCGTTGGACGTTTACGTGCAGTTCCTTCATGCTGCCACCCTACGTCTCTCGATCCCCTCGCGGTTCTTTGAGATGTACGTGTGGCCGTACGGCGAATGTGCCGCGTCCCATTCCTGTGGAATGTCGACCCGCATGTGAGCGCCCCGGGACTCGGGCCGGATCAGCGCCGAGCGGCAGATGAGCGATGCGGTCAGGCACATGTTCTCGACGATGCAGCAGTCCGCAAGGTTCTTTTGCGATGCGGCCCTGAGCGGCGCTTGCATGAGCCGGTTGATGACCGCAAGCGTGCTCATGAGCCCCGCTTCGTCGCGGAAGATCCCGGCGCCCTTCCACATCGCCTGCTGAAGTCCGGTCCGCACAGCCGCCGGGTTATCTGTTCCAGAGAGGAACCGGTCGAGCCGCTCTTCCTGACGGGCGATCTGGGCCGGGTCGATCTTTTTTGCCCGTTTTTCTGCCTTCGCGGCAAATTCGCCGGCCCGTTTCCCGAAGACCTGCGTGTCGGCAAGGGCGTTTCCACCCAGCCGGTTTGCGCCCTGCACGCCACCGGCCGATTCGCCGCAGGCAAAGAGTCCCGAAAGTGTTGTCCTGCACTCGGGCGTTATCTTCAGACCCCCCATGATGTGATGGGCCGTCGGGGCGACCTCCATGGGCTCGGTCCGGATGTCCACGCCGAACTTGAGGAACTGTTCGAGCATCACCGGCAGCCGGGTCTCGATCTGCTCCTTTGGCAGGTGGGTCACGTCGAGCCAGACCCCGCCCCTTTCCGTGCCCCTGCAGTTTGCGATCTCGGTCGCGATCGCCCGGGCGACCACGTCCCGGGTCGAGAGTTCCATCCGGTCGGGATCGTATTTTTTCATGAACCGTTCGCCGAGCCGGTTCTTCAGGATACCCCCCTCGCCCCGGACCGCCTCGGTGATGAGCCGGCCCCGGGCGTCGTACGGGTATACGGCACCGGTCGGGTGGAACTGGACCATCTCCATGTCGATAAGTTCTGCTCCCGCCCGGTACCCCATCGCAAACCCGTCGCCGGTCCCGCTGGATGAATTGGTCGAGATATCGTAGACCCGGGACCCGCCGCCGGTCGCGAGGATGGTGCTGTCTGCTGTGAGGATGACGATTGACCCGTTCTCGTCGAGAGCAATGGCGCCTGCGACCCGGTTGCCGTCCTTTAGCAGATCGATTACGGTCACTTCCTGAAGTTTAGTGACACCGGAAGAATCGAGCTGCTCGACCAGTGTCATCATCATCTCGTGGCCGGTCCGGTCCCCCGCGTAGCAGGTCCGGGGGAACCGCTGGCCCCCGAACGGCCGCTGGGCGACCTCGTTTTTGTCCGTGAAGTCAAAGACCGCACCCCACCGGATCAGGTCGTCCATGCGCAACGGGGACTCCTGCACGAGGATCCTGACGAGCTCCGGGTCATTGAGGTATGCCCCCCCTTTGAGCGTATCCTCATAGTGGATCTCGCAGGAGTCCTCTTTTCTCAGCACCGCGTTGTAACCTCCCTCGGCCATGGGGGTGCACCCGCCTTTTCCCGCGATGGTTTTTGTGACGAGCACTGTGTCGCCATACGGGGCCGCCTCTATCGCCGCCCGTACCCCGGCGCCGCCGCTGCCGATCACAAGCACGTGGCAGTCCACCACGTCGTCTGCATGCATATTATAATTCTGTGCGCCGTATAGTTAGATAAATAAATGGTACAGCCAGAGTGAACCGACATGAGATTTCTGATGAAGTTTGGCGGGACATCCGTTGCCGATGCGCGGTGTATCGGGCGCGTTGTTGACATCCTCGAAAAACACCACAAGGCCGGCGACGAAATTGCGGTTGTGGTCTCTGCGCAGCGGGGGGTGACCGACCAGCTCATCGATATCGCAGAAAGACTTCCGCGTGAAAAGGACTGCTCCGGGGTTACACCGCTGATCGCCGCACTCCGCGAGCGCCACATGAGCACTCTGGAAGGGGCTGCACCGGATTATGCCAAAGAAGTGGGAGTGGTTATCGAAAAAAGGCTCGCGAGTCTCCAGCATATCCTCTCTGCCATTCACAACCTGCGGGAACTCACGCCCCGGTCAAAGGACTATGTCATCTCGTACGGGGAACGGCTGCTTGCCCCGGTTCTCGGTGCGGCCCTCAGCCAGCGGGGCATCCCGTCCACCGTGCTTGACGGTTGTGAAGCCGGTATCCTCACCACGTCGCAGCATGGCGAGGCAACCGCCCTCCCTGAAAGCGATGCACGGATAAAAAAGAAGATCGGGCCGCTCCTCAAAAAAGAGATCCCGGTCATCATGGGATTCATGGGCTGCACAAAAAATGGGATCATCACGACGCTCGGGCGCAGCGGGTCGGATTACTCTGCCTCCATTGTCGGGGCCGGGATCGATGCGGACGAGATCTGGATCTGGACGGATGTTGACGGTATCATGACCTCGGATCCCCGGGTGATTAACGATGCCCGGGTCCTTGTAAGCGTCTCGTACATCGAGGTTATGGAGCTCTCGTACTTCGGCGCAAAGGTCATGCACCCGCGTTCGATTGACCCGGCGATGAGAAAGAACATCCTTGTGCGGGTGAAAAACACGTTCAACCCCGGTGCACCCGGCACGATGATTGTCCGGAACGGCCACCGGGACAGCCGGGTTGTCAAGGCGCTCACTTACATCGACAAGGTCGCATCGATCAACATCAACGGCGCCCAGATGATCGGGAGGCCGGGGGTGGCAAAGGCGATCTTCTCCGCTCTTGCCGACAGGGAAGTGAACGTGATGATGATCACGCAGGGCTCAAGTGAGGCGAACATCTCGCTCATCGTTGACGAGTCGCACCTCCCGACCGCGGTGGACTCCCTTGCGTTTCTCGTGAAAGACGGGGTCGTGCGTGAAGTGACGCACAACAAAGATGTCTGTGCTGTTGCCGTGGTCGGGGCCGGTATGGTCGGAGCTGCAGGCACGGGCGGACGGATCTTTTCCGCGCTTGGCCGTGCCGGTGTGAACGTGATGATGATCTCGCAGGGCTCCTCGGAAGCCAGCATTTCGTTTGTCATCCGGCAGGAAGACGGCCCGCGTGCAGTCAGGGTGCTGCACGATGAGTTCCATCTCTCGGAGGAATCTGAATGACAGAGAATGCATACCGCGATGCGGGTGTCGATATCGATCTTGAAGCGACCGCGATAAAGGCGCTGATAAGCAACCTGAGTTTCAAACGGAAAGGCAGTTACACGATGCTCGGGAACGTCGGCCACTTTGCCGGCCTGATCGATTTCGGCCCCAAAGCCCTTGCCCTGACGACCGATGGCGTGGGTACGAAGATGCTGGTCGCCGACAGGCTGCAGGATTGGAGTACGGTCGGGATCGACTGCATCGCGATGAACGTGAACGATCTCTACGTGATGCACGTGGAGCCGATCGCGTTTGTGGATTACATCGCGACCGACCGGCTCTCGGTCGAGAAGATGGCGCAGATCGGCCTTGGCCTCAACGAGGGGGCCCGGCTGGCCAACATTGACATCGTTGGCGGGGAGACTGCGTCGCTCAAGGGTCTGATAAACGGCCTCGACCTTGCCGGGACCTGCCTTGGCCTGCAGGCCAAGGACCGGATCGTTACCGGCGAGAAGATCCAGCCCGGGGATAAAATTGTTGGCGTCCCGTCCACCGGCATCCACAGCAACGGCCTCTCGCTTGCCCGGAGCG
>JACTVF010000420.1 GCA_019695435.1 Methanoregulaceae archaeon
TGGTCGGTGGGGTGCCGGATCTGTTTTAATACGACCATCTCGCCGTCCGGGAGATCTATGAGAACCGTAACCGTTTCGGCAAGCACGATCCTGCCGACCGTCTGCCCGCCGATCCGCGGGAGCAATGCGACGTAATCCGCCCCCGCCCGGTACAGTTTTTCCACGGAGGCGGGCTCGTTTGCCCGGGCAAGGATGCGGATGTCGGGGCTAAGGTTGCGTGCCATCAGCGTAGTAAAGATGTTCACGTCATCATCGTTAAGCGCGACGATGCAGAACCGGGCCTCCCCGATCCGGGCCTCTCGTAAGATCTCCTCGTCCTCAGCGTTTCCTACCACCTCGTTCACGTCGTACTTTTTCGAGTCGACCACAACGCAGGAGATACCCGATGCCACCATCTCGGTGTATGCGGCGCATCCCACGTCGCCGAACCCTGCAATGACCGCGTGGCCGATCCGTTCTTTATCGACCTCCAGTTCTTCATGGACTGCCCGGCGGATCGCATCGGCCCTGCCGAATAAAAAGAACGAGGTGGTGATATCGATCACTTCGGAAGGCTCCGGGCGGGAGACAAACCTGCCCGCTTTCCAGATAAACGGGATGAGGAGGCCGTACTGCCCGTACAGGTTCAGCTCGCCGAGCCGTTTTCCCACAGCCTTGCTCTCCGGCATGACGGGGATATGGATCAGCCGGAGATTCTTTTCCGGAAATTCATCGCTGTTGATGGTGAGCCGGTCAAGCCCGGGGATGGCGGGTTCGGTGTCCCCACCCGGATTGAGGATGGCATGCCGGGCGAGGATCCGCCCTGTGACCTGCTTGGGGGAGAGCACGTACTCTGCCCCGGCATACCTCAGGTACCGATCAAACGAGATCTTGTCGACGATCGAGATGATCCGGGCCGAAGTGAGCCCCCGTATCCCGAGGATGATGCTTGCCGTCGTCCGCTCGTTCTCGCAGACGATCACAAAATCCGCGTTCCTGATCCAAGCCTGCTCCCACGTCTGCGGGTCGTCATAATCTCCCCATATGACAAACGCCCTTCTCCAGTGTTTCAGGGCAAGTTCGCGTGCCGCGGTCTCATCTTCTTCGACAAGGAGCACCTCCTTGTCCGAGAGGGACAGGCTTTCTACCAGTGCGCGGGACAGTTCGCCATTCCCGATGATCACGGTGTGGTGGAAGAGGGCATGGGGCGTACGGCGGGCCGGTCCCGAACGGAGCATTGCGACAAGATACGGGGTGAGGATGAGGGGGATGACCATGAAGATCATGATGACTCCCGAGAGCATCATGACCGATGAGAAGAGGATCATCGTATCCGAGTGGATGGTAAGAAGACTCCCCGTGGTCGTGATTGTCTGTATTACAAATAAAAACGACTGCGACCAGTCTACCGGTGTCCCTTCGAGCTGTGGGTACAACCGGTGGAAGATGATGGTATAGATAAGGATGAGCAGGGCAAACAGTATGAAGTAAATCAGGACCCTCATCCATGCAGACGTGTGGATGATCCTCCAGATAACACTTTTCCGGTCTTTCATGGTACGGTCCCCCGGTCGAATTTCCGGCGGATGGAGCAGGACTTGCATTCCCCACCGGTGATCAGTTCGCCGCAGACCGGGCATGACGGGGGCCTCTCTCGCGCAGCGACGATGCCGGCAAGGGTGCCGGCGAGGTTCGCGAGCGCGAATTTTGTGGCCGGGTGCCGGCGGGCGTAGGTGTCGAGTGCCGCCTGTGCGTCTGCTGCACGGGAAATGCCTTCGGATCGGGGGCTGGGGGACAGGGTGTCACAGGATCCGGTCTCCCCGCAGTGCAGCTCCGCGTACCGGATCACTTCCGGCGCCGGGATGTTCATGAACGGCCGGATGGCGGGAATACGGGTTTTACCAGTCACTTCGAAAGGAAAGAGGGTCCGTTCGACCGTATCGGAAAGGAGATTGGAAAAAAACTCCAAAGCGCTGTCGTCAACGGTAGTGGCGAATGCGCACCTGGTGACACCGTGCGTCTGGGCAATCTCCCCGAGAAGATCGTACTTGAGCACCCGGCAGGCGCGGCAGGCCGCCTTCGGTCCATCCTGCTGCACCATCGCATCCATCGTCGTGCCGTACCGTTCCGCAAACGAGCCGCAGAACCAGTCAACGCCGCAGGCAGCAGCCGTCTTTTCGGTCTGCTCAATATCAGTCCAGCCTCTGATCCCGGTGTCGATGGTTATCGCAGAAAGTCGGATGTCCCGGCGGTTCGTGGTAAGTTTTACGAGGAAAGCAAGGAGGGCGGTCCCTGTCGCATCACCCGAGAGGGCCACGGCGATATGGTCGCCCGGGCGCAGCCAGCCGTGCAAACGGATGGTACGCTTGGCCTTTGCCTCAAAATCCTTAAGAAAATGCGCCGGGCAGAGGTGCTTTCCTGAATATGGCTGGAAAACGACGGCCTCGTGCCGGCACGCATCACACTGCATAGGGAGACAGATCCGATCTGATCTGGATGATAAAAGATGTTTAAGGTTGTGATGCTCCGGCGGTGGCTGCCGCTGAGGCCATGATTTTATAGTCTGCCACATAACCACTGTAGCAACCATGGTCGTGTCTCCGGAGCGTATCCGCAGCCTGCACAAATACGAGAAGGCGATCCTCATCGCGCTCGAGCGCCAGATGAAACGGTACGAGTGGGTGCCTCTGGAAAGTATCGAGCAGGCGACGGAGCTCTCGGAATCCGAGGTCAATTACCGGTTGTCACGGCTGATCGCCTGGGGCATGGTGAGGTTCAACCCGGTGCCATACGACGGCTATGCACTCGTTTTTGGCGGATACGATACGCTCGCGCTTACCACCCTTAC
>JACTVF010000421.1 GCA_019695435.1 Methanoregulaceae archaeon
GATGAAATTCGCGAACTCATCGACATACATCCAGAAGTCCCGTCGCGCCGCTATCTGCTTGACCTGCCGGCTCATCACCAACTGCTGGAATTTGGAAACCAGCAGGGCGCCGAGCAGATATGAGTTTTCCCGGCCCAAAAGTCCTTCCGGCAGTTTGGCCAGAAAGACTTTGCCCGTGTCCATGATGTTGCCGAAGTCTAGGCGGTTTTCCTTCTGCGAAACCATATATCGAATCGGCTTGGGGTTGAGGAAGGTTCCGAGCCGCGTCAGAACCGGCCCGAGGGATTTGTTGCCGGACAACTGCGGAAAACCCTTGCGCCAGTAGTACAGCACCTCGGGGTCACGGACGGTTTCGAGGAATTTCCCCCGAAAATCCGGCTCCAAAAGAAACCGGCGCAGGTCGGCGAGCGTGCCGCCCCGGCTGCTTTCGAGGAAGGCCAGGATGGCATTCTGCAGAACGCTGCCCATCTGGTCGCCCCAACTGGTCGAGAGGCGCTGGAAAACCGACACCAGATCGGATGAAAGCAGGTTCTTCTCAAGGTCGCTATGGGCCGAAAGCATGTTGAAGCCGACCGAATACTCCTCATCCGATGGGTCAAGGAGAACCACATCCTCGATCCGCCTGTCTGGAATGACGCCAAGCAGCCGGTCCACGAGGTCGCCGTGAGGATCAAGCACGGCCACGCCCTCGCCGTTTTCGATGTCTTGGCGGATCAAATTGAAAAGCAGCGTGGACTTGCCCGTGCCCGAGGCACCGATGATGTGGGTGTGCCGCACGCGCTGCTCCGGTGAAAGCACGGCCGGCACGCGCTGCCCCGCATGCTCGTTGTCGCCCAAAACCAAGCCGCGCGGGTTAATCGCCGCCTTGGGCGCAGGCTTGGTCTTCACGGTTTGCCGCGCAAGTTTGGGCGAGCGCACCTCAACGGACGGCAGATGGACGAAACCGATGAGTTCGTCGCTGTTTAACAGCATGCCGGAGCGGCGCGACTGCCGATGGATCACGTCAGCGATGTGGTCCTCAAACGGATACTCGTCGTTTCGAAGCGGGATGAGTTCGTTGCCGTCGGGTCGGGCAAAGACGCCAAGCGCGCTCGCGACCTTGCGAACGATCTCCCTGGCCCGGTCGGAGTCGGGAGATTTCGCGGCAACCCGGATGACCGTCGCGTACAGAGGCTTGGACGCCTTGGCCTCGGCGCACTTCACAAGCTCTGGGACATTCACGAAGAACGGTTCGCCGTCGCTGTGGGTGACCGACCGCAGCATGCTCTCGGCCCAAGGCTTTTGCACCGGCTGGAAGATGACCTGGAAAAGACCGAGTTCTTCCGTTTCTAATCGGGAGAGCGCCCCCACGATGCCCACGAACGGATCAAGCTTGCCAGAGGCCAGGGGAAACATGAATTCCTTGGCCAGACCGAATTCAACGACGATCGCTTCTCGGTCGTTCGCCTCCGCCCAAGCCCTCTCCAGTTCTCCCCGCCGGGACAGAAAGATCGCCTCTGGGAAATACGCCTCAAGTTGCTGGTGAACAAGCATCTCGTCTTCCGGATGAACCGCGAACTGTATGCACGTGCGCGAAGAAAGGCCGAGCGCCTCAAACGTGACCGGCTCTCGGCAGAGCGAGAGGCCGAACAGAAACTGCTCAAACTCTTCGCGCCGGACATGCAGGTTGGCCGGCAGAAAGGTTTGCAGTTCAACCAAGTGATCCCGGATGAGTGATTCTGGTCCCGGTTCCTGCTCTGGCTCTGAAATGACAGGCGGCTGCGGCGGCTCAGTGCTCAATTTCCGGCTGAGCTTCTGCACGAAGGAACTGAGCGCGGTCGGCCTCTTGCCATCGTCAACAACGGGCGTATCAGGCACGTAGTGGCCGTAGAAGGGGCGGAACGGCGGCTCAGGTCTGACGGGATCATCGAACACGTCCCAGCCGCGTCCCCGCCTCTCCCAGCGGTGAAACTGCTCCGTCAACTGCTCATCGAGCCGGGACATGGCAGATCAGCTTGGTTCAGTCGACTTTGGTAGCGATACAGTTGTCGGTTTGTACAGTTCGCCCAAAATCGGGCTGTGCTCGTTGAAGCGGATCAGTTTAATTCCTTTCGCACTGGTGACTTCTTCCACTTGGGCTTTGACGACACCATTGACGGTGTCGAAGTACATTAACCGCGTATCTTGGCGGTAGTAGGTGTCTTTGCGAATCCACGCCATATATACCGCCCCGATTGCAGGCACGTTGATCAACGTCCCATCGAGGTCCTGCAATCCCATCGCGACCGCATTACGCATGACGTAGATCAAACCTGCACACAAGGTGGCAAGTACAAGCAACCCGAAAATGAGACCGAAGATCTTGATGAACAGACCAAGAACGATGAGTGAGCCGACGAATACAGCGCACAATTCCCACCATTTCACAACGGGCGGAAGCTCGGCGAACCGGCAGGAGAAAAAATACGACGTGCCGAATGGCGCGGCGCAAACATCGAACACCAGCCGTTCACGAGTCATGCGCAGGTATTCCCGCTTGTCAGAGAGCAACCCACCCTCGGCAAATTCCACGCGGGTGATTTGCATACTGGGAACCTTGCGCTCTTTCAATTCCTTCTCCACCGTCGCATAGAATTCCTGCGCTGAAGTGGTGAAGCCGGGAACCAGCGCATACCAGTGACTCAAAACGTCGGCCTGTTTTGATCGAAACAACCCGAACAGTGCCATAGCCGATTTCTCCTAGTCGATGTCGGTTCAGTGTTGCTGAGAGTTCGCCGAGCGTATCCAAGAACGGCTGGGAGTCAAATCGAAACCGTGAGCCGAAACTGTGACGAGCCGAATTCAT
>JACTVF010000422.1 GCA_019695435.1 Methanoregulaceae archaeon
GGCCGGTTTGCCCTGCCCGACAGCGAAGAAATCGCCCAGCGGCGATTCGACGCCCGGCTCCTTCCGCCCGTCCCAATAGATGCGGATGCTAAGCGCGTTCAGTTCGTTGGCCCAACCGGCATGGCTGGTGAACCAAACATGGGTAATCACGCCCGGGCCTTCCAGCACCGGCATTTCCAGCACCTGCCCCGGCTGAAGCCAAGTCATGTCCATGTTGGCGTTGTTCCAGTCCGGCTGCTCGTTGCTGGAGATGCGGCCGTTGCGGCCAGTGGGCGGCGCGGACAAAGCGCCCAGTGGATCGCGGAAGAGTCGGTCGACCGCTGCCACGTCGCCGCCATCCATTGCCAACCCTGAAACAAGCAGCGGCGCCAGGGAGCCGTGCCCAGTCCTGGTGTAGGACGGATTTCCCAATCCATCCTGGCTTTGTGGACGGATTAGGAAATCTGGCCGGCGGGAATTGGCCGCAGCGCCGCAGTCGATCCACACCGCGTCGTTCATATACGCCCGCACGTATTCGTAGTTCAGCAGTCCGTCGCGACTGGCACCCGCGGAATTGCGGATCAGAAACACGCCTCCCCCCGGCTGCTTCTCATCGTCGCGATAACCCACCAGTAGCACGCTATGTCCGTCGCGGACTCTGTCGCGCGGGCACATTTGTAAGACGCCTTCTTTCCACTGCTCGTTCTTCGGCCAAAGGAATCCGCCACACACCGGCCGCTGCCGTGCGAGCGTCCGCTTGACCTCGGCGAGTTGCTTCGCGCTCAGGCCCTTCTTGGGATCCCACTCCTTGATCCAGTGGAGTTGCAGCACGTTTTGCAGACCCTTGGCCCGCTCGAGCGTTTTCTTAGCGGGTTGGGCGGCCGGGTTGAAATGCTCTCGGTACGGCATCTCCTCTTCAGGGCAGATGCCGTAGGCCGCATACCCTTTCCACAGATCGGAGAAAAAACCACCGTCCTCAACATTCTTGGCCGCCTGGTTCGAGGCCCAGTTGAGGAACTCAACGCTCAATCGCGTGCCGCGGCCCTGTTTTTCGGCCACTGCGTACTCCATGGCCCCGATCACCACGAGAACGGAGCAAGTACCACGTTTGCCCTGGATGCGCGGTACAAGGCCCCATTTTTGGAAGTTTGGTCGCAGGTCGATGGCCTTCGGTTCCTTGTCCGGTGTAATGGGCGGCGCGTGGATGACAGTACCCGCCAGACCGGCCGTTTTCGCCGGCTCACCCGCCCGACACGCCACTTCGCCCACCGCAACGGCCGACAAGGCCGCGGCAATACATCGCAACATCCGGTTTGATCTCGGCATGGAAGGCTCTCCTCTGGGTTACACGCGATGCCGCCGCTACAGCCATCACAAGACGGCATCATACCGCTCCTGCTCCACGGTGGGGCCCTGCATGGCCCCTCTGCAGTCTAACAGACACGCGGCCGTCGTCGAAGGAGCACGATCCTCTGCGTCTTCAAGATTTCCACGGCCACCCCAACTGGGGCACGGGCAGAAGATGATCCGATCCGACCTGGCCCAATGCCCGACTCTTTGCAGATTGGGAGGACTGGATTGGCAATTGCATGAAGCCCGATAACGCGGGCTACCAAGGTGCAGGCGGGTAGGCTCGATTGCTTGCCCTTCGACCGTGGGGTAGAATGCCGTCTGGATAAGGCGGCAGTCTGGACGGTGAAGTGGATGCAGGACCGTACATACATCCTGAAGTGGCGTCAGGGAGTCTCGCCCGAAATCCGCTGGTTCCTTCTACGGAGAGTTGCTCTCAGTCTGGGAATCATCGGTGGTGATCGACGGTAACCCCGCAAAGGGCATCGGAAAAACGATTCAAGGAGCGCTCTCACGAACGGATTGTGACCGCTTTGGCGACTTGGCGGTGGAGATTGGTTCTCCTGGTGCGGAACTGTTGGAAGGCTGGACTGGCTTGCTTGCGGAGGGGCCGATCAATGCACCCATCATTCGCCCATACTACGCCGAGTTGACTCGACGTGACCAACGCTCAGAGGCCGCCGAATGACATTGATCGACGTGCGAATGAACGATGGCTCAAGGCACTTTGCCGTTCTCCCGAGGTTGTTCAGTCTCGGCACGCCCTGAGACCTTGCCCGCCAGAACGAGTCTTCCCTGAGCCTACACCCAATGGGAAAAACGGGCAAGCTCCACGCACGTCACCCCCCATCACTACAGTTCGCTGTGAACGGAATACCCCCGCCTTTTGTGGTATAATCTGGTATTCTATAGGTGGTGTCCTTGTTCTCGGCCTCGTTCCTGTGTCCAAGAACCAAAGCCACGATGTCCCACAGTGTCGTGTTCTTGCTGAAGTCGCTGGCAAGGCCACGAAGAGAGCCTTCACGGAGCGGGCAGAGAACCGCACGCCTTCCAATTCGTCTTCGTCCTTGGTCTGCGGCTGGCCGATCCATTCCTGCTCTTGTGTCTTGAGGAAGGCGATCTCCCGTTGCTGGGTCTGAACGAGCCGATTCAGCTTGGCAATGTCACGGCGGAATTGAACTACGGCTCCCTTGGTCGAGGACGTGTTGGCCTTGATCTCCCGTTTCGCCAGACGGCGGATTTCCTCTTTCAGGACGGTGGCAATGTTGGGCGTGGCAGTAGGCTCCAAGGGGACAAATGGTAATCTGGGTATTATGCACTCCTGTTCTTGACGTTGAAATAGTCTGCCTCTTGCCAGAATGGGACTTGGGCGGTGACAATACGACAGGCGGGAAAAGCAGCAGGCTGACGACAATTCGTTTGATTAAGGATGACCATGACGAAAAAGGCACTCGATCTCACCCTGCCCATCTTGCAACTGAAGATCAGTCTG
>JACTVF010000030.1 GCA_019695435.1 Methanoregulaceae archaeon
CCGGGGGTACGTCGAGAACCTGCTCGCGAGCGGGGGACTGGAATCCGGTAGCCTGAAACTCTTCTATGCCGCGTGGTGCCTGCTCGAACTGGTGATCGTCCTCGCCTTTTACTCGGACAACCTCGCGCTCTTCTGGATCTTTGCCGAGATGACGACGATCATCTCCGCGATGCTCGTTGCCATTCTCTCGGCAAAAGAGAACATTGACGCGGCGCTCAAGTACATCTTCGTCGCGTCAGTTGCGATGCTCTTTGCCTTTGTCGGGCTCATCTTCCTCTTTGAGATTGCGCGATCAACGCTTGGCACCGGCACCCTGAACTGGACTGTCCTGATGCAGCACGCCTCCGCATTTCCCCCCGGGATGATGATCGCCGCATTCACGCTCATCTTTATCGGGTTTGCTGCAAAGTCCGGCATCTTCCCGTTCCACACATGGCTTCCCGAAGCCCATGCAAAGGCGCCATCCGCGGTCAGTGCTGTCCTCTCCGGCGTGCTCTTAAACGTCGGAATCTACGGGATCATCCGGGTCTTCGCCATCGTGCACCAGAACCCTGCATTTACCACGGTCACCCCCCTGATCCTGCTCTTTGGCGTCCTTTCTATCGCCATAGCCGCGATCTCCATGCTGCCGGAGAAGAACCTCAAGAAACTGATCGCATTTTCGAGCATCGAGAACATGGGTATCCTGCTTGTTGGCCTTGCCGTTGCCACCCCGCTTGCGATCTTCTGGGTGATCTTCCATGTTATGGCGCACGCGTTCACGAAAGCCTCGCTCTTCTTCTCGGCCGGCATCCTGCACCGGCAGTACAGGAGCCACCTCTCTGCCGACGCGCCCGATGATATCCACGACGTGTTCCGGTTCCAGCCGCTTGCCGCGTGGGGGATCATCCTCGGAGGACTTGCGATCATCGGCATGCCGCCGTTCATGGTCTTCTTCTCAAAATTCTTCATCCTGCTCTCGCTGGGATCGCTTTCTCTCTGGGTACTTGCGCTCGTCCTTGTCCTCATATTTATTGCCACAGCCGCGATCGGATACTTTGTTATCACCACGTTTACCCGGGTGACCCCGTCGGGCGAACCGGTTGATTTCGTGGCCTACCAGACACCATTGAGCATGAAAGCGCCCATTGTGATCCTGCTTGCACTCATTCTCATTCTTGGCATCCTGTTCCCGGCCGGCGGGTGCACGTTTATTAACCAGATCGTAACGGAGTTGAGGTTCTAAATGACCAGCCAGGTTTTACCGGACGATGATGCCGCAACCGGGGCGATCCGGGAGTTGTTCGGCGCTGCTGCGGTTCCTGCCCGGATCACGTACGGGTGCAACCGGGAATGTTCCGTCGACGTGAGCGAGCCGGAGTTCGCTCTGGCTATTCCCTATCTTGCCTCCCGCAAATTTGTTTTGATCGGTCTGTTCTGCGTCGAACGCTTCCGGGAGAGGGCAGGACATTCGCTCCTGTACGTATTCGAGCGAAAAGGCAGCCTCCTGATTCTTGTCCGGAATATCACGGATGCCCGGGCAACATCCATTGCCACGATCTTTCCCTCCGCCACATGGCCGGAGCGGGAATGCCGGGACGGGTTTGGGATCGAATTCGATGGTGCGTTTGACACCCGGCGGCTCCTTCTGCACGAGTCCTACCCGGCAGGGTTCCACCCCCTGGAAAAATCGTTTTCAAATACACCGATCACGACAACCACCATCAACGCCGCTGACGAGTACCCGTTCCGGAAGGTGACTGGTGAGGGGGTTTACCAGGTACCGGTCGGGCCGGTACATGCCGGCATCATCGAACCCGGCCACTTCCGGTTCAGCGTGATCGGGGAGACAGTCTTCAACCTTGAGATACGGTTGTTCTACACGCACCGGGGGATCGAGAAACTCGCGGAGGGAAAAGATCCTCGTGACTGCCTGAAGATCGCAGAAGCGGTGAGTGGCGACGAATCAGTGGCAAACGCGACCGGGTTCTCTATGGCAGTCGAACGGCTCTCGGGGATTACGGTGCCCGACCGTGCATGGTACCTGCGGACGATCCTCTGCGAATCCGAAAGGATCTGCTCGCATCTCGGCGACCTGGCAGGTATGCTCACCGATGTCGCGTTTCCCCTTGGCGCCAGCCAGTTTGCGGTGCTGCGCGAGGAACTGGTCCGCGAGAACGAGCGGCTCACCGGCTCCCGGTTCATGCGGGGCATGCTCTGCATCGGCGGGGTCAACCGGGATATTTCCGCAGATGCTCTGGCAGAATTCAGGGATTTCCTCGTGCAGTTCAGGAAACAGTGTAAGGTCGGGCTTTCCATCGTGCTCTCGACACCTTCGGTGATCGACCGGTTCTCGCAGACCGGGATCATCAAAAAACCGTTGCTGCGCCCGCTCAATATCACCGGCCCGGCCGCACGTGCATCGGGAGGTGCGGTGGATGTGCGGGTAAACCACCCGTACGGGATTTATGACCGTTTTTCCCCGGCACCCCACTTTCTCAGGGACGGCGACGTCCTTGCCCGTTTCACGGTGAAGGCTGCGGAGATCATGGACTCGCTCGACCTGATCAACCGGGTGATCGACGCGATGCCGGACGGAGCGATTACAAGTGACGAGCCGATCCGGGAAGGCTGTGCGCTTGCACTTGTTGAATCCGCACGGGGACAGAACCTCTGCTGGGTATGGGTGCAGGAGGGGAAGATCAGCCGGTACAAGGTCAGGACTGCTTCGTACTGCAACTGGCTTGCCATCGAGCACGCGGTACCGGGGAACATCATCGCCGACTTCCCGGTCATCAACAAGAGCCTGAACCTGTCGTATGCGGGGACAGATCTTTGAGGTGAGACAAGATGGTAAACGCTTTTTCCTGTCTCTTAAAAAAGAAAGTAACCGAAACCCGCCCGTTACCCGAAGATGAGATCGAGCAGCTCGGGAAGGAGATCAAACAAGAGATCGACACACGGTTCGGGCGCAGCCTTGCAATCCGTGAACTGGATGCAGGCAGCGACAACGCGGCCGAGATCGAGATAAACAACCTCTCGAATGCATTCTACGATGTGGAACGCTTTGGCATCACGTTCGTTGCCTCTCCCCGGCATGCTGACATCCTGCTCGTGACAGGCGCAGTCACGCATAACATGGAAACTGCCGTCCGGAAAACCTGCGATGCGATGCCCTCCCCAAAATTTGTGGTGGCTGTCGGGGACGACGCCTGCGATGGCGGGATCTATGCAGGGACGTATGCAGTGTTTGGCGGGGCGGACACCATTTTACCGGTGGACCTGAAGATCCCCGGCAATCCTCCCACTCCCACGCAGATCCTTACCGGGCTGCTTGCCCTCATGCGTGCGGCCGGTAAAAAATCATAAACAATCCCCTACCCCCGCATCACTCACGTATATCGGGAACACTTTATACCGGCAAGCAGTAACCGGATACCTGTATGAGCCCGGTTCGGAAATGGGGTGCAGGTCCCTACCCGGTAGCGGTTATTCACGGCGGCCCGGGTGCCCCGGGCGAGATGGTAGCAGTGGCCCGGGAACTCTCCGCAGTCAAAGGGGTGCTTGAACCCTTTCAGACCGAGACCAGTCTTGAAGGGCAGATCCGGGAACTCAGGTCTGTGCTAGAGAAGGACGGCAGGGTACCGGTCACCCTTGTGGGCTTCTCCTGGGGGGCGTTTTTATCATGGATGGTTGCCGCCCGGTACCCAGCGCTCGTTGGCAAGCTGATCCTTGTGGGCTGTCCGCCCTTTGAAGAGCAGGACGCAGCAGCGATCACACAAACCCGGCTCGACCGGCTTACACCGGAGAATCACCGGGAAGCGGAGGCACTGCTGGAGCAGCTGGAGAAACCATTCGCTCTCGGGAAAGAAGGAGACAAGAATGCACTCCTAGCCCGGCTGGGGAACCTGCTTGCCCGGGCGGATACCTTTGACCCCCTGACCCCGGACGATAAATCGTTTTACTGCCAGTACGATGTTTTCCGGGGTGTCTGGGATGAAGCGTGCGAGCTCCGTCGTAAAAAGACGCTCCTGTATATGGCTCGGCAGATCACGTGTCCGGTGATTGCCATCCACGGGGATTATGACCCCCACCCGGCCCGGGGTGTGGAGCTTCCGCTCGAAAAGGAACTCAAAAACTTCCGGTTTGTTCTCCTGCAGAAATGCGGCCACCGGCCATGGATAGAACGCAACGCCGCTGAAGAGTTTTACCGGATCCTGGTGCAGGAAATCTAAAAACTGCTCTGTAGAAAATCTGTTTCATGAGATATTATTGCCGCCCCCCTTGCGCCTACCCTGCCCCCGTTGGGGGCGGGGGCGCATGTGATGCCTCGGTATTACCTGTACAAAAATTTCCTGTGTTTTTTGCGTACAGGTAATACGACACTATCGCAACCGGGGCGCCCCAACGGCGGGGCGGAGCCTTTGGAGCGTCAAGTAATTCTTAATGATTTCAACAGAGCTCTAAAAACGAAAATATGTGCGCTGGTCTGGAGGACCGCCGCGCTTCAATCAGTCGTCACTTTTTTTCCTGAGCCGTTCAAGCACCCGCTTTTTCTTTGCGATGGCTGCTTCCGATGCCCGCAGGACGCCCTTTTTCATCTCCTCGAATGCCGGGACATCGGTATCGACCACTTTTTTTACCGGGGTATACGCAGATTCCCGGAACCGGGGCTGAAAGTCAGATTCTTTCCCGTCCCTGACGAGCACCGATGCCGGTTTTCCCGCTTCCACGTACCCGATCTCCCGGCAGTTGACACCGGTCGACCGGATCACCCGGATAATCTCTGCGGCAGCGGACTGCGGCGCAACGACCAGGAGCGCATCGAGCGAGACACCGAGGAAATCGATCTCAAGCGCCTCCAGCATCTTTTGCACCCGTGGATTGTCAAGGGATCGTGTGTCTTCCTCCCGTACTACCATCCGGCACCGGGCCGTTTCGGTCATCTCGAAGATGTCGCCCCGGAGCCCACCGTTTGTTACATCCGTCATCGCATGGATCTGATCAAAGACCGGGTTTTTGATCAGCGCCTCGCATGTAACGAGGAAGTTGAGGTTGATCGTCTCTTTCACGACGTCGGGGAACCCGGAATATATGGCCGCTGTCGCGATCGTCCCGCCGCCCGCACCCTCGGTCATCAGGATCACGTCGCCGGGCTGTGTCGATTTCCGGGCGGTCAGGTGGCGGGCCACGCCCACGCAGCCCACGCAGCCGGTCAGCCGGTTTCCAAGCACCATATCCCCTCCGATACGGAGTGTTGAACCGGTAACGAGCGGCACATCCATTGCCTCGCCGACCGTTGTGATCCCTGCGGTGTAATCGAATATTTTTGCCACGTCACCGTCATCGGCCACGTGGATATCGGAAAAGAGCATGACCGGCTTTGCCCCCATGACGTAGAGATCCCGCAGGGTCGCACGGGTCACGTGGAACCCGGCAAGGTACGGGTAATCCGAGAGCCGCGAGTGCATCCCGTCAACAGTACAGACGATATACTCCCCGCCGGCCCTGACCGCCCCGGCATCGTCCATCTCGTCTACCCCGACAGAAGCCTTGGTCTTACCGATGATCCGGGCAATCTCACGGTGGGCAAAAAAATCGCCTTTTCCCCGGGAACCGACCCCGAACTGTCCCATTTTTACCCGTGCCGGCTCAAATGCAAAAAAGTCCCCGGACAACCCCTGCGTGTTTTTGACCTCTTCTACAACCGCCCGCGCAAAGGCTTCTGTGTACGCGAGGGGGGTATTCTTTATTTCCGTTATACGTCCGATAAGATTTTTTACGAGAATATCTTCATCCTCACCGGCCGCGAGATGCGTACGGACGTATTCCTCAACATCCATGCATCCGTATTCGTGCCGGAGCCATAAATACCACAGGTATTTTTACGGCTGGAACAGGGTACTAGCGGCGCAGGATACCCGGCACGTCCGAGAAACTGTGAAGGGAGTCGTCAAACCTCTTTGCCTTCAAGAGGGAAAGTCCCTTGACAATCCCGGTCCTGACATCGTGAACATCGATATAATAGGCCTGATCAAATGTCCGGGCCGGCTTTTCCAGCCGCCCCAGTGCAAAGGAGGAATTGTTCAACATCACCCTACATCGGTAATCGTGGTACCGTCTGAAAGCGCATGTTTTTTCTTCAGTTCACCCGGTACCCATGCTCGGTGAGATACACCTTCCGGCGTTCTTCAACATCAGGGAGAGATTCCGGGATATTTTTTTCTGCAGATTCCCAGATTGTGCGCAACACGGTATCCTCTGAGTGCAGGTTTAGGGTGCCGGTTACCGACCCCCGATGATTCCCCACGGGATCACTTATCCGCATAATAACACAGCGATAAAATTTGCATTGTGCCGGACTGTCGATATGGATAGTGCATCGCAGGAGATTCCCCTCCGGACGGAGAAACCGGCAGGCATGGGGATGCTCTTCCGGAAATGTGCGGTCGCAGAAGATCTCCCGTTTGTCCTCATCTATGTGGGCGGTGAACTGCGTACCGGTTGAGACAGATTCGCAGACAAACTCAAACGGGCCAATCTGGTGATCTATAATGATATAGTCACCGAGGTACATGCAGCACGAGCCGCACTGCCGACAGGTAAAAGTCATGTACACCCTCTTTTGTAACTTCCGGAAATATCCGTGAAACAGGTAGATACCGCATTTTAGTCTTTTTATGTTCTTTTCGCTTATATGCACGGGAGCACTTACTGGATCTTATCCGCTGCCGCCTGCGCCAGTTCCTTCAACATTTCAAAATCCGTCGTTGTGCCACTCATGGTCAGCTCTTCGTATACATCCTTGTTAGTGAAGACAATCGAGTATGTAGTGATCGAAAGGGGACTCTGGGTATCGGCTTCACGGTATGCAAACGTCTGTTCCCCCATATTCGGGCAGGGAAGTTCGTAAATCTGTGTCGTTGTGTTTTCCCGGGAGGTGATGTCCTCCTTTTCAATATCAAATACCTTGTTCATGTTTGCCAGAGGGTAGAGATCGATGACCTGCCGGAGTTCGGTCAGATCATATTTTTCCTGGTTCATACGATAGTAAGTCACCGTATACCCGGCTCTCCAGCCCAGGTAGTGTGACATCTGGCTCATCTCAAGGTACGTGAGATCAGATCGATCCTTGAGGATATAGTCTGACGGCATATCGGAAGGCTGGAGAGCCATCTGCGACACCGGAACTGTCGTAACCGGGCCCTCTGTAGTTGGGACGGGAACTGGCGCAGGGGTCTGGGTCGGTATCGGCAGGGCAGGATTAGGGAAAATTGCCGAGAGGCAACCCGAACTGACAAGTACCGCTGCGATGATTGCACAGAGAATACCGGATCCGGCATGCATATGATACGATTGACAATATCAGATAAAATATTTGTCTGGAGATTATCTGTTGAACTGAGTAACTGTGCTCCTGAGACCCTCTTGTAAAGAAGTGCCGGGGTTATCGTCCGAAGTGCACGCCCGCCATGGTGTGCGCCGGATTCGATGGTCATTACCCAATAAGTATAATTCACTTATCTCTCATCAGGGTCATGAAACGACACGGACAAATATCTTTTTCTCGGCAGACATCCCACGGTTGAAAGAATAGGGAAGGAGTAGTATGGATGACCCAGATTTGCAGGGTGACGAACAGATTCTCACACGGACGCAGAGTGTCCATGTAAAATCGATTTCGTTTGAGGGAATCCTCACCAACAAACGAATTATCCTTGTTGACAGGTTAAAGAATGTCCTGCCGCCCAAAGAGATCCCGCTTGCCACGATCCAGTCTATCGAAGCAGGGGAGAATGCGATCCGGGATCTTGTCATAACACTGGGGGTCATCACCAAGTCCGGCGGGACACGACAGATGGTGCTGACCTTCTCTCGCGAAGGCGGCGGAAACCGGATTAAGGAGCGGGACGAATGGGTCCGGCAAATCCGGGCCCATCGCACCCCATCGTTTGAGCAGGTAATCCGCAAGGTTATCCCGGGAATAGAAACCACACCTAGAGAACAGATTGAGATAACGCCCCATACCCCCGAGACTGTCGGATCTTCGGTATGGCCTGCACGATCGACCGAGTTTTTCCCGTCAGTAAAAAAGGTCCTGGAAAATCAACCGGTCTCTTCGCAGGCTCCAGCACCGTCACCCTTACCAACACCCGAAACGATACTAGGTACTTATTGCACTCGTTGCGGTACAAAAGTACCAGAGGGATCCGGTTTTTGCAACAAGTGCGGCTCTCGGATTATACGGACGGGAGAGACTCCACAGACACCGGTTTCAGCACCCGCTCCATCCAAACCCCTGTCCGCAACACCAAATGAACGCCCGATCGATCATGATATTCAATCCATAGAACCTCTCATCGAGAAATCCTCTATAAACATCCCTCGCGATCCTCTCCGCACAGCCCCCCCGCCACAAGAAGTCTCACAACCGGCATCTCAGGCACCGTTCTCCACGACACCCGTCATCCCAGAACAACCGGCAACCACAGCAGTTCCCTCAGCCGCACCCCCGGCAAAGAAGCAGGTTATGCCCCGGCTCTTCTCTCCAAAAGATCTGCCCCCCACACCGCTTGTTCCCTCATCCATGCCCACCGCAACTCCGCCCCTACCAAAAAAACCCACAAACAAAAAGAAGATTCTTCTGGTGGCGGGTATCATCGTGATCGTCCTTATCGCTGTGGTTGCAGTTGTCGTTATACTGCCAAAGATGGGTTCGCTCGGGAACCTGTTACACGGTTCCGGCGGGTCTTCTTCCGGCACAACAACTGCCGCAGCTTCAACCACATCAGCTGCTGGTAACAGTTCTGCCATGGTTATAGCAACGCAGACACCGGTCTCCATTCCCCAGACCGGGGTCTACATCTACGTGAATTATCTTGGCGGATGGACGGGCACGTACGGGACATCGGATAACCTGCAGAAGGATACAAATTCCGGTGAAAGGAACATGGAAGTGGTGAATGCAACCGGTAATGTGACAGCCTCGTTCTCGAAACAGGATGGCTCAAGTCACGCGATTACGGTATCGATCTACAAGGATGGTAAAGTCCTTTCCAGCAGCTCCACCACTGCCCCGAATGGCAAGGTGACACTCTCCGTCAACGTGACGACCGGGGTTGCACAACAGCCGGTGGTCAGCGGGGGCAGCAGTACCATAACCGTCGCAACAACGGCAAACACCACGACGGCTGCCACAAAATAATTGTTCTCTTCACCCGGATCCATACCATCCCGGGAATTTTTTTGTCGTGAACCCCGGGAAAAACAGTGGCCTGTCCTTTCTGATTCAGCCGGCGCAACCGGCGTCCGCTCTTTTTTTCCGGCCAGCAGATCCGGTATGCCGCGACGCCAGTACCCGCAGTAAGAATAAGGCAGGTGTCTCGTACAGCGTTTTAATATTTTCAGGATGGTACATAGTCCATGAGGATTCTATTATGGCGGATACACAGGTGCCACCGGCACCGGAAGGGGCAGAGGATCTTGGAAAGCAGGGAATCGATGTCCTGGTACACACCCTGCACAACAGCGCTGACCCGGCCGTACGGAGATATGCGGCATACCTGCTCGGCAATGCCAGAACCCCGCAGGCCATCCGGCCTTTAATCGAAGCACTCGGGGATATGGATAAATCCGTGCGGGAGCAGGCGATGCTCGCGCTGGTAGCCACCGGTAAGGCCGCCACCGAGCCTCTTGCTGCCGCCATGAAAGTCCCAAAGTGGGAGGCACGTTACCGTGCGGCTGAGGCACTCGGGAAACTTGCTGACGAGAAGGCCCTAAAACCACTCGTAATGGGCCTTCGCGACCATCGTGACCATGTGCGGTATATGGCCGCTAAAGGGTTGAGGGATCTGGGAGATTCCACGGCGATTGATCCGTTGATCATTCTTTTAAAAGATGACAACCGGGTAGTGAAAATTATGACCGTGCGGGCACTTTCTGCAATTGGCGGTGAGAAGGTCCGGATTGCCCTCAAGGACGCTCTTGCCAACGAGACTGATGAAGGGGTCAAAGAAGCGATTAATTCGGCGTTGAAATGATTAGTCCTGTAATAATCCCTCTCCATAATCTGTCACAACCGGGTGACGGAAGGCTCTCGTGCGGCGAGCTGTCTGTCAAGGGTCATTACTTTACAGCAGGAATATAGTAGAGATTGAAAGTTCCTGATTTAAAGCCGGTTTCCCGGGAAAAAAGATCAATTACGTATCTTTATCACGTCGTATGGGCGATTCACTAGCTGACAACTATCAAAATACCACCCCGTGTATCAAATGGTGATTATGTTTGGGAAACAATAAACAATCTTCTGGATGCAACCGATCTTTCTCCCATTCGCTTCTTATCGCCATGATTATTCTGGTCATCTTTCTTGTCGGCTTTATGACATTATATGATTATATCTCCCTCAAAAGCAGCACCGAAAATGAATTTTCAAATATTCAGAATCAGACTGAAGATAGCATCACTGCAGCATTACGGCTTGAAGACACGACCACCACCATCTTGGATGACCAGCTCAATCAGCAGATGATAAGTGGTTTTGCTGTGCTCTTTGCGGAATACAATCGTTCCGGTAAAAATCCGGCGTCCATGAACCTCTTGTCGGTCAAAGAGACCCTGGGCAAGGGGTACGACATATATGTCATCAATGAGTCCGGCGTAATCGTGTATACAACATACCCGCTGGAGCAGGGAGAGGATTTCCGGAGTATTCCCTATTTTTACACATACCTGACAAAGGTCAGGCTGTCGCAGGGTTTTTTTCCCGATCGCGTGGTGCAGGAGATACCGGAAACCGGCATGTACCGTAAATATGCGTACCAGCCCACCCCGGATCACCGGTACGTGATGGAGATTGGCTATTCAACCCCCTCTTTTAAGGAGATCAACAACAGGCTGGATGATAAGGATAACATCGCGGAACTTGTTTCTGTCAATCCCTATATCGATCAATTCAGTATTTTTGACATAATGGGGCGCAGTACCGATGATTACAGCCTTCCGGACAATCTCACGGAAACGAATCTCAAGCAGGTGATTGCCAACCGAAAGACCATGGAAATCGATGTCCCGTCAAACCATCAGGAGATCCGGTACCTTTTTGTCGATCTGAAAAATCCCCGGTATGGTTCCGATATGAGCAGGATCGTAGTGCTTACCTATAATACAGGACGGGTTCAGGATGCCCTTAACCGTCTCGTTTTTATCCACGTCATGTTCGGAGGGTGCGCGCTTCTGATCGGGTGTGTTCTCGCTTATTGCTTTTCCCGCAGAATGACCCGCCCGATAGCAAAAATTGCCCATGACGCAGATATTATCGCCGGTGGAAATTTTGAACACCGGATCGGTACCACACAAGCCTGGGAGTTTGTGATCCTTGAAAAAAGCATCAATACGATGGTGGATTCACTCAAGGCTGCAACCCAGAAACTTAATGATGAGGAGATCTTCCACAGGAACATTATCGATCAGATGCCGGTAGGAATATTTCTTAAAAAAATGGATACCGGCAGGTATATCTTCTGGAACCGGGCAAGCGAAGAGATCTTTGAGCGGCAGGCAATGGATGTGATCGGAAGATCTGATGAAGAAATATTCCCCGCAGCAATGGCGTCCCGGATCAAAAAAGAGGATGAGGAAGCGCTTGCCTCCCGGGTAGAGATCAAGTATACAAAGATCACGACAAAAACGCACGGAGAGCGTGTTATCCATATGATCATTGTCCCGATCTATGAATCGAAAAGATCAGTGAGGTACATGCTTGGTATTGCAGAAGATGTGACTGATGAGGCCATCACCGTTAAAAAAGACCTGATATTCAGCATTACCCGAAGTGATATCCTCGATCAGCTAGCCGTCATCATGACCTATCTCGAGAGGGCCCAGCTCAAAACCACTCACGAGGCGATGCAGATGTTCTTTGACAAAACCATTGGATCGGTGGAATCCATCAAGAACCAGATTGCGTATGAGGGGGCTCTTGAGAATATCGGGGTTATCACACCCACATGGCAATTGGTAGATCAAGCTTTCGCCGAAGCGATTCAGATGCTGCCCAATCACGGCATTGATATCAGGATCGATGTGAATGAGATCGAGATCTTTGCCGATCCGTTACTCCCCCGAATCTTCTTCAGCCTTTTGTCCCAATCATTCCGGTGTGGCGGACCGGCACTCTCGAAGATACGGATGACTGCTTGTCAAGAGGAAGAATCCCTCATGCTAATCTATGAAGACAACGGTTTGGGAATCCCCGCCGGTGAGAAACAGCGGATCTTCGAATTCGGGTACATCCACGAAAATATGGTCAGCCTCTTCCTGATCCGCGAGCTTCTCGGCTTTACCGGTATTACCATCGTTGAAACCGGCGAACCGGGTCACAGTATGCGTTTTAAAATTGTGGTGCCGAAAGGGCGATTCAGGTATAGGAAGTAAAAAGAGCCGGGTACGTCGCGGCTTTTTACCCGCATCAGATGTGATAATAAGCCCACAGCAAGATCCTGACAAAAGAGGCCAATAAAATACCTTGTTCCCGTATGACGCCATCTAGACAAGCCATTTCCTGAAAATACTGGGGATTCGTGTAAGAAGAGCGTTTAAATAAGACCCGACGGGCTGCCGGCCTTCACGGTCCCTGTTTCTCCAGTGTCGGCAGACAGGCGCCGAATCCTGCCGGTCTGTGAGGTAGTATAGGCGCTCCGTCGCAGCAGGGCTGCCCTGAATTCCTGTCCACCCATTAACGTTACCATATGTGTAATCGATGGATCTTCGAGCATGCGCTGGTGCAGGACAAATTCATACTGCTCCTCTGCAACCGGCACAAAGCAGAGCCCTCGTGCCTGTGCAGCTCCCCTGCTGCAGATGCCGGCATCTGTCTGTCCGTCCTGGATCGTAGCAGCAACAGCAGCGGCAGATCCGACTTCGCAGGTGGATCCGATTAGCCTGTCCGGATCGACATTGTGGGATAAAAGCAGCGCTTCAAAAAGGGTAGGGGAAAAGAGATCCCTGCGCGTGGTTGCCCACCGGAGCCGGTCAAGTGCGTCAAGGGAGATCGGTTCCTTGGATGCGATCCCCTGTTCGATCCCGGCAATATGGATAAATGCAAGATCCCGCATCCCGTTGAAGGATCGGATAACACCGGACTCTGACGTAAGCGACGTTGCCGGGATCATCATGGGGGCTGCATGGCAGGAATTTCGTTTAAGTGAAAGCAGCGCCCCGGCATTGCCGGTATTTCCTGCATGGATATACAGTCCCTCATCCCGTGCGAGATTCCCGAGTTCTTCAAGCGCCGGATCTACCACACCGGAGAGCAGGAGTGTACGATCTATGCTTGCAGGATCGGTGGTCAGAAAAACATCCAGTTCATGCCCTGCATCGTATCCCTCAATGGGTGCCGGTATATGGGCATATCCATTTGCCCGGACCGTTGCCATCTGAACAACCGGACCCCGTGACTGTGCCATACCCCAGTACTGTCTGCCGATACGGCCCACCGAGATCGGCAAAAACTCGTCAAACCCGAGATCGGAACTGACCGGTGTCGCCAGTCTGACGGGGACCTGAAATTTCTGGGCCGGCGCCAGTCCCCACTCCTCAAGAAGGGTACCGGCAAATTCACGAAGGACGGTCTGGGCGG
>JACTVF010000423.1 GCA_019695435.1 Methanoregulaceae archaeon
GGATGCGTAGCTGGAAGACCGGTTGCTGGGCCACGCCGACACACTACGCGCCCTCGCGTTCTCGGGTGCTCCCGGTCTGGAAGTCCTGAGCACAGCCAGCTCCGATCACAATTCGGCGAGCCCGAGGTGGGGCCAAATCAGATGGACGCGGAGGGGCCAAATCGAGTTGACATTCTCATACGCACATGCCATTAGACTTACGCAAGTGACGTGCTCCCTGGTGGCGCCTAATGTGCGCCTCCAAAGCGCATGACCGACAGAAGAGAAGAGTTCGAGAAGCTCTTTGATCTGCACGGGCGCGTCGCCATCGTAACTGGAGGTGGTGGGCTTCTCGGGAGACGTCATCGAGCGGCGCTCTCCGCGGCTGGCGCGACAGTGGTCTCTCTCGACCTATTTGAAGACGACTTTGGAGAGACGGTTGTTGGAGACGTCACCAATACTCAGAGCGTCGGGCGAGCAATCGGCAAGGTGATTGAGCGCCATGGCCGCCTCGACATCCTGATAAATAACGCCGCACATAATCCAAGAATCGAGGATGAAGGAGACAGCAACTGGAGCCGCTTCGAATCCTTCAGTCAGGAGATGTGGGACGCTGATCTCGCGGTCGGCCTCACGGGAGCATTTCTCGTCTCTCAGGTAGCAGGTGCACACATGGCCGACAACGGTGGAGGTGTCATCTTGAACATCTGCTCCGATCTAGCCGTGATATCACCTGATCAGCGTCTCTATCGTCGAGACGGTCTGCCCGACGAGAAGCAGCCTGTCAAACCAGTCTCTTACTCCGTCGTCAAGCATGGGCTTTTGGGACTCACTCGATATCTGGCTACCTACTGGGCTGATCAAAACGTTCGAGTCAATGCGCTGTCGCCTGGAGGAGTCGAGAATGGCCAGGACGAAGAGTTTGTCGCACGTCTCGCTCATCTCATCCCGCTCGGAAGAATGGCCCGACAAGACGAGTACGCCGGCGCCGTCGTCTTCCTCTGTTCTGATGCATCGTCGTACATGACGGGGCACAATCTTGTCGTCGACGGCGGGAGGACTGTCTGGTGATCCTTCAGCAGGGCAGTGACGACCAAGCGCCGGCGAGCATCCCTGGAGTTCGCTCGTGGATCTGAATCTTGATGGCAGAGTCGCCCTCGTAGCGGGTTCGAGCCGCGGAATAGGGCGTGCTTGCGCGGCGTGCCTGTACGCCGAGGGGGCATCGGTTGTGCTGACCGGTCGCTCAGCTGAAACTCTCGAACCAGCAGTTGCGGCCATCGGTGGACAAAACGCGGCTCGCGTACTCGCAATTGTTGGGGATCTCGCGTCCCCAGAGGGCATTACGGCTGCCCTTTCGACGACGATCGATCGTTTCGGGCGACTCGACATTGTTATCTGCTGCATCGGCGATGGGCGGGGCCGGCCGGGCTGGGACCAAGGAGCGACAGTCTGGACGGACACGTTTGAGAAGAACCTTTGGCCCGCTGTCCGCCTCAGCGAGCAGGCGATACCGTTCCTGGCGGGAAAGTCATCGTCGATTGTCCTCGTGGGTTCGATTGCAGGTCGCGAACGTCTCGGTCCCGTTCCATACGGCACCGCTAAAGCTGCACTTGCCGCTTACGCGACGCGGCTCGCTGAGCAGGTTGCCCCACTCGGCATTCGCGTCACCTGTGTCGAGCCGGGCAACATTCTTGTGTCTGACGGAAGATGGGAGGAGCGCATCAGGAGTGAGCCGGATGTCGTGAAAGCGATGCTCGAGCACGATGTTCCGCAGCGACGGCTGGGTACTCCGGAGGAGGTGGCAGATGTCATTTGCTTCCTTGCTTCAGACCGTGCCTCCTTCATGACGGCGACTCGAGTCGTGGTCGATGGGGGCCAAACCCATGACTGAGCAGACACGCCAACCTGACACCCTCCGCGAGACTGTGTCGCTGCGGCCGCAGGACCTGTTCAGTCTGAGGGGAAAGACTGCGGTAGTTACAGGCGCGAGCGGCTTCCTCGGCCGGACCATGGCAGAGGCTCTTCTGTCGGCGGAAGCGCGTGTTGTTGCCCTTGCCCGCTCGGCAAGATTGGAGGCGATCGCCGAGGAATGGCGTGTGCGATATGGACGGGACTGTGTCGCGACTCATCAGTGTGCTCTCGATGTACCCGGCGCCTTTGATGAGGCGATTAACTCGATCGTTTCAAACGAGCCTCGGATCGATGTACTCGTCAACAACGCGCACCAGCTCGACGTGGCGAGTGGCTTCACCTCTGAGGCGGGCTCGTTAGAACGAATGGATTTCTCGCAGTGGTCACGTCATCTTGACGGGGGGCTGTGGTGGGCCGCACATCTTGCACAGGGATTGGGCGAGCAGTTGAAGCAGGCACGCGGGAGCGTGGTCAACGTGGCTTCTATGTACGGTCTGGTTGCCCCATCGCCGAATCTCTATTCCGGTACCGACATGGGCACCCCACCGGGATACGTGGTCGCAAAGGCCGCGATGTTGTCGTTGACAAGATATATTGCCTCTTACTGGGGAAAGTACGGCGTACGTGCGAATGCGTTGGTCCCTGGCCCCTTTACCAACGTCGGAGGCGACACAGAAAACTCTGTCGAGGGAAATGACCCGTTCCTCGACCGGTTACGGGAGCGGACCGTTCTTGGCCGCCTTGGAAGACCTGAGGATCTAGCCGGCGCGCTCATCTTTCTTGCTTCAGATGCTTCCTCCTATGTCACGGGCCACGCGCTCGTGGTGGACGGTGGATGGACGATCATCTGATGGCGAAGGTCAGGACGCTCGGAATCATGCAAGGCCGACTCAGCCCGCCAGTCGGGGAGCGCATCCAG
>JACTVF010000424.1 GCA_019695435.1 Methanoregulaceae archaeon
CCAGCCGTCATCATTGACCCGTGCGGTCAGCTCCGAAACGTTATCGGTTGGTGCATAGGATTCAATCCCGGCGATCTTCCGGAAATCGTTTACCGCGTGGGACGCGTTCCCGGCTCCCCCGCCGACACCGAGAATGAACAGGCGCCCGCCATTATTACGGACATCCTGGAGAATTTCCGACATCTTTTTGATCTGGCCCTGATCGATTTTCCGGATTATCGTTACAGCGTCATCAAGGAATGTGGAAATATAAGCGTCTTCGTCCATCATTTTCACTCGTGGTATTGATCTGGTTTTCGTGTCCTGATATATTCTTCAGTTTCCTTGATCCCGGATGTCGACCCGATCTCGTAAAAGCGTTTTGTGACCTCATATCCCACAACCTGCCCGGCGTCAACCAGTCGGGAAAGAACTAAAGAGAGATCGAAGGGTTCATTTGCCGGATACTCATCGAAAACCTTCTTCCGGATCGCAATAAGCCCGTAGTCGATGTATTCCATGGCCGGGTCGCGGGATTTCTTATCGTACCTGACAATTTTTCCCTCCTTCATTATGATGTTGCTCGTATCGAGTGTATTCCGGTTCCGGTACACCGTCATAAGGACTGGGAAATTACTCTCGTAAAACCGTTGCACGACCTGGGCGATATCAATATTGAGATAGGAATCCCCGTATAGGATCATAAATGCATCCGGAAGCAACCTGGCTGCCTTTTTGATTGCACCGCCGGTCCCCAAGAGAATATCCCCGTCATAGGAGTATTGCACTTCCAGCCCGGACCGGGACCCATCGCCAACATGTGCTTCGATCATTTCGCCAAAGTTTCCCACACACAGGACAATCCGGGTAACGCCTTTTTCTTTCAGGAGTTCCAGCTGGTGATCGATAAAGGGCCGGCCGTCGATCACGATCAGGGACTTTGGAATCTTTTGGGTAACCGGGTACAAGCGGGTGGCAAGCCCTCCTGCAAGAATTACGACAGGCAGCATTACGAAATTGTCACCACTTTGCTTCCGTCGAAATCAAACCGGAACCGGACTTCCTGGAGCCCTTCGCGGGCCATGGTCTTGCGGAGTTTCTTGTTGTCCTCTGCATAAAACATCAAAAATCCCCCGCCCCCGGCTCCGATGAGTTTTCCCCCCAGCGCACCGTTTTTCATGCCGATATCGTACCACGTATTGATCCGGTCGTTGCTCATCGCGTTCGAGCGTTGCTTCTTGTGTTCCCAGTGGACGTTCATGATATGAGCAAATTCCTCAAGGTCACCATGTTCGAATGCCGTTTTGCTCTTGTAACCGAGCTCTTTGACAAAGTGCAGGTTATCGATCATGGAGGTATCATTTTTCTTGCTTTTGTCGTCCTGCTCCTTGAGTACGTTTGAAGCAGATCGGGAATATCCGGTGAAAAATAGCAGGAGGTGGTCTTCGAGATTATACAGGGTATCCTTTGAGATGTTGAGTTCCTTGGTTTTAACCTGATCATTTTTGCAGAAGGTGAAGCAGTTGATCCCGCCAAATGCAGAGATATACTGATCCTGTTTCCCGATGGGTTCGTGGAGGAGATCCATTTCGATGTGGCAGGCCTCTTCTGCGAGATCATCCGGTTTAACAAAGGATTTATTGTAAGTATGCAGCGCCTTGAGAAGTGCACAGGTGAAACTGCTGGAGGATCCAAGACCAGTCCCTGCCGGAATATCTGCAAGGCTTGCAAGTTCAAAATTCTCCGAATGGATGTTGAGGAGTTTGAGTGCTTCCTTAATTATCGGATGCTGTATTTCATCCAACCGCTGGACACGTTCCGTATTGGAATATTTGATGATGATCTCTTTCTGGAAGGTATCGTGCAGCGTGATATAGACGTACTTGTCGATCGCTGCGGCAATCAGAAATCCTTCATGCTTTCTGTAATATGAGGGAAGGTCTGTACCACCACCCCCAAGAGAGATGCGAAGCGGACTGCGGGTAATAATCATTCTTTTTCACCATAGATCGTTGCAACAATTTTGAGCGCCGCCCGGGCATCACAAAGACCCGGCGACGGGAAAGCGTGTGTCCGTAGGGCCTGTTCAAATTCCTCAAATTCGGTTTTCCATGATGTATCCGGGAAGGGATATTCCCAGATGGTCGTTTCGGGCGGTCCCATCTGCGGAAGCATCTGGTAAAGTGTAAGCCGTTCGGTACCGTAACTCCCGCCAATCCCATCAACCTGCAATTTTCCTTTCTCACAAAAAATTTCATAGGAGAAGAGATTCTTCCACTCAGTACAACTTACCTGGAGCCATGCCACCTGCCCGGCGTCATTTTCCAAGTATATGAATCCGTTATCCTCAACTGGCATCTTCCAGTAATAGGTGTGCGTATGCCCATTAACCCGAGTAAAATCTCCAAGGAACCAGCGGGAGAGATCGATTAAGTGGACTCCTTGATCCAGAAGTTCCCCACCGCCGGAAATTTCCGGGTCGGCACTCCATTCTTTTTCATATCCGGGACGCCCGCCATGGCCGTATCGGCCACGGATATACAGGAGCGGACCGAGCACACCGGACCGAATAATTTCTTTTGCTTTCGCAAATGCCGGGTGACATCGCAGGTTATACCCGACCATGACATTTACCCTGTGCTTTTCGACAGCTTCGATGACCGGGTCCAGTTCTGAAAAATGACGGGCTGCGGGTTTCTCAACCAGCACATGTTTTCCGGCAGTGACTGCGGCAAGGGTGATGGGCGCAAGCCAGTTATTGGTTGTTGAGACAATGATGAGATCGAGATCGTCTCTTGCAATCATTTCCTGCCAGTCTGTATAGATG
>JACTVF010000425.1 GCA_019695435.1 Methanoregulaceae archaeon
CTTGTTCACCTGCACGTGAGGAACCATTTGAGTTCCAGCCTACACCCGGTGACAGCATTATACTTCCACTAATTGCGATACCTGCGAGAATCTTCTTAATACTGTCAATGTCTAAAGCCTCTTGAATAAAGAGGTCTTCAATCCTTGAATCAATATTAGGCTTCATATTCTCCATCATCGTTCATTTTCTTTACTTTGCGATTCTTACATTTCTTGCAAGAAGCAACTTTATTGTCTTCTACGCTTTCAGTTACCCAATGACCGCCAGCTTGGCTTGTATCAGAAATCCAATGCTTATGAGTACCTGCACTCATTCCTTTTTCCTTGAATGGAAGAGGCATATAATTCTTACAAACTGAAACTTGCTTTGAACCACCAGACTTTTCTAATGAATCAAATGTTTTCTTATTATTATCTGGTGAATTACCAGCCTTGAAACCGCTAAGTGGTTGATAATTTGAACAAACTTTGAATTCGTTATTACCTGAAGATTGTTCATATGAACGTGACTTTGCAGAATCATAAGCACCTTCATAACCGGCACCTTCTTCAACTGCGGCACCTTCTACATCTTCTACATCATCATGCTTGCGTGATTTCTTAGCCTTGCGTGGTTTTTCATCATGCATTTCTTCTTCATCTTCATATTCATCATCATGCTTTTTCAATCCCATTTTGGCTTTTGCAGCATTAACCTTGCCACGATATTTTTCATATATGATTGAACTAATCACATCTTTAGCATCAGCATATGAATTTGTTGAAATACCTTCTACAAAATCTTTTAAAGTTCCCATTTTGAAATCTCCTTTTTTTGGTTATGTACCTTTTAAGTATTTATATTTTTTGAAAATTGTGTGTTACTGTATGTTTAGGATTAACTCCCGCTTGTAAAGACATTAAATATCCTACAACCTCAAGATAATTATCTAAAACAATAAGTTTAGCATCTTTAGGATATGTCCAACCATTTCTACTTAAACAAGTTGAATTTTCCCAAACTCCTATAATCGGTATGTTATTGTTTATACAATGTAAATGAGGAGTACCCCAACATCCATAAGGAGTAATTAGGAAATCTATATCTCTTACATTTAACCCTTTTCCATATACAATTCTTGGTGCTTTATGCAATCCCTTCAATACACAAAATAAATAAGTTGATGATATACTTTCAGGTGCTAATGATATTCTTACAATTTCATCTTCACCAACTTCAAAATCAACTGGTGCATGTGCAGTTGGTTTATTAATTGCTGTTGCAATCAATTTAGATGCTAAAGCTTCAACAGCACCATAAGGATTTACTATATCTTCATTCTTCCAATAATAATCTGAAATCTTTTTATCATATTCAATTGGTGTATGAAGTGCTAAAGCATCAAAATCCAAATCTTTTATCTGTTTAACTAATTCTTTCCATCCTTCAACAATTCCTCCAGCTGTTCCATCTGGATTCATAATAGCTTTCATTATCAAAGGATTTTTTAATTCAACTAATTCTATATCTGCTCCTAATCCCCAAATCCCTGCATTCATAGCATTTATACTATCGTTTCTAACAGGTGAATTTACAGCCAATAAAATTTTATTATATGTTTTAGGTTTTTTTAAATTAAATTTTCCTTCTAAAAAACGGTCAATAATAGAACCTTCAGTATACCAACAATTTTCTGGACTTTCATTTATATCTGAAGCATTACAAAAATTTGGATTTATAATTATATTATCACAACATTTAGCTAATAATTTTAATCCGGTATTAAATCCTGCATCTCCACCTAATTTACATCCAAGACCTGTGGGTATTATTGCTACAACATTAAAATCTTTCATTTTTCCTCTTTTAAATAAAAGCCCATTTATAACCACCAGAACTTTTTCTATTTTTTCTACAAACTTGACCTATATGACAATTATTAATATTATAAAATTTAGATGCTTCTAAAATACTATTAAAAATCTTTCCAGTATTCAAATTAATAACTTTAATAGAACCATTTTCACTTATTTTTTTCTTAGTTTCTTCAGAATGTTTATGACCTAAATTTATATTTCTTAATTTTAATTTTTGTTCTTCAGACATTTTCTTATTTAAATTAGATGAAGGTTTACCCTTACGAATTTTACTCATTTTAATTTTAGTTTCTTCAGAATGTTTTTTACCATAAAAAGGATTTCCTTGACCAGAAAAATAATTTATAAAATATTCATATTTTTTACTATTATATTTTCCATTTTTTGACATTCTAAATAAAGTATAAATCATCTTACCACCATATATTTTACTCAATAATAAATGACAAATAAAATGTTCTCTTGCAGTTAATTTAACAAGATTTTCTTTTTTATTTAACCCACCTAAACATTTAGGAATTATATGATGTTTTTCAATATAACCATTTATTTCTCTATTCTTTGCTTTATCTATTATTTTATTATATATTTTTAAATAATTCATTATTTTCGTTCTAAATTATGAAATGTAACTACTTCGCCTTCGAAATATTTAATAATATATTCTTTAACCTTCTCTGCATCAAAAGTTTTACATGTAAAAAAATTAATAAATAATTTTTTCCACGGAATAATCGTATGAATTGTAATATTTGAAGTTTGAATAAATTGGATACAACTAATTCCTGCTAAATATGGATGATTCTTTTCATCATAAATTTCTTGTTTCTTTGTATCTTCCCACCAATGAAGTTCTGCCCTCTTCATTTTTGTCATATCACAAATTTCAATTAAGAATTTTTCAATGGATTTATTGGTAAATTTTTCCACATTACAATTATGTAAATC
>JACTVF010000426.1 GCA_019695435.1 Methanoregulaceae archaeon
GGCCCAGTATCACCTGGCGTATGTCCTTCTTGAAGAGGAGAGAGCTGAGGAAGCCATTCACCTTCTTCAAGAGGTGACCAGGGCAGTTCCAGGCTACGCACAAGCGCATTATCTGTTAGGAAAGGCCCTGACAGAGCAAGGTCAGTTGGATTATGCTGTGGCAGAACTGGAAGAAGCGACGCGAGAAGATCCTGATGAAAGCTACATTCACTATGTACTGGGCCGCGCGTATCTGCGGCTAGGCCGAACGGCTGAAGCCAAGCGGGAACTGGAGTTGACCGACGAAATCGCTCGCAAGCGCCTGTCCCGCGCGCGTCGATCAAACGCACAAGCCGACCGGCCTTAATGCCCGGGTTGTCTCTTCGAAAAAAGGTGCGATTTTGTTGACGCGGTTGGCGGTGGCATCTGTCAATTCACTTCGGGGCCGACCGAAATCTCGACGCAGATTTTTGATTTGATTCAAAGAATCCATGCGGCTTTGCCGATCGCCTCGGAATGGACGCACTTGGCGACCAAGACTTATTTGGAAGATGATTCTGGTTCTGCTCGGAAATTGCCTGCAGAACAATAGGCAGAGTCAAGAGGCCCATCTTGCTGCACAATATTCCGCCAGACGCTTGAAACCGGTATTCGAATTGATCGCGCACGACTTTGCCGATCCCATTACGGTAGCGGACGCGGTGAGCATCGCCGGACTGAGTCGCTGGCATTTTATGCGGCTCTTTCAAACAGGTGACAGGCCAGTCGTTCGTAAATTACGTGCGGCACTTTCGGATTTCGAAAGCCCAGGAGATCCTGGCCTCAACGGACAAAAGCATTTCCGATGTGAGCCAGCAAACAGGTTTCTGCGATCAGAGCTACTTTGGAACGGTGTTTCGCGCCCTGGCCAAGATGACCCCGCTCACGTACAGACGGCGTACGGTGCGACCTGGATATCCAGACAGGACAAACATTGTGGCTATCATGCAGAGTGGCAGGATTGGGGCGTTCTTTCTCGTCTTTTCTTCGACTTTAGTTGCTGCACAAACGAAGACTGCGAAAGAAATTGAAATCCCCCAATTCGAAGATCACTCTCTGACTTCCGGTTTGACCGTTTCTCACATCTCGACACCCGAGCAGCACTACATTGTCGAATCCATGAGTGGAGGCATTGCCCTGTTCGATTGCGATGATGATGGAAAACTGGACATCGCAGTAGTCTATGGTCGACCGTGGATCGTTATCTCGCCGGCGGGGACCCTCTGGTGGTCTATATCTCGCAAAGGATTTTGGCGTTTTGGGAGGATACCGGCTAAATCCTGACGATACCGAAGTGATTTCGTTTCAGGTTGGAGATAGCGCCATAAGCATGGCGGATGCTGAGACCGAATGGGACGCGGTGATGGCTCGATACAAGCCGAACAACGTGACGTTCGGCCTTGAGGAAGATGAGATTGAGAACAATTTCCGTTCGCTCCCAAACAAAGAATCTCTGCTGAGAGATCTGGCGACTCAATTCGAGATAAGCAGATCGTCTCTCTTGCATTCGTGGACCTAGACAACTTCAAACAGGTAAATGACGAGCACGTTCATTCAGAGGGGGATAAGTGTTTGGTGGCGGTCGTCGCGTGCATATCGGCCGCAATCTCACGCAAGGGAAGACTCTATCGAGTCGGAGGCGACGAATTCTGCATTCTCTTGCCAAACTTTTCCAGCCCCGAAGCTGCTGCTACTGCTGAGCGGGTGCGCGCCTCGATTGACGCCCTAGAACCGTTCAAAGGTACCACCAAGGTTACTGCGAGCATCGGGGTTGCGTGCTCTGATTCCGATGAAGAGAAGCTTGGTGGTGATACCGAATCGCTGCTTATAGCTGCTGATGAGGCGATGTACGTTTCGAAGAGAATGACGAGGAATCGAGTGACGACTTGGCCGCCATCAGAAGCCGATCTAAAACTAGCGCAGGACAGCCTGGAGCGGGCGAAGAAGGACAGGACTCGGTAAGGGTAAAAGTGGACGTATGGGCTGCCGCGCGACGTAGAGTAGTGCAGGCGCAAACGCGCCGGAGAGGGACACTGTCTCCCGTTGAGCTGACCCAGGCCTACCTCGACCGAATCACCATCATCGACCCCCAGTTGCGAAGCTACATCACAGTTTCCGCAGACGTAGCCCTTGCGCAAGCTCATCAGGCGGCTGAGGAGATTGCCCAGAGGAGATATCGAGGTCCGCTTCACGGAATTCCAGTTAGTTATAAAGACCTCATAGAAACAGCGGGAATTCGCACCACCGCAAACTCTCGCGTCTACGCAGATTTTGTTCCCGAAAAGAATGCCAACGTGGTTGGCCGCTTGAGAGAAGCTGGAGCGGTCACCTTGGGTAAGGCAAATCTCTGTGAATTCGCGTTCAGCGACACTTCCGAAGAGGACTTTTTCAAAGAAGCCCGAAACCCATGGAACCGGAAGTATCAGGCCGGGCTCTCAAGTAATGGTTCCGCTGCCGGAGTAGCTGCCGGCCTCGCTATGGCATCCATTGCCACCGACTCGGGAGGCTCGATGCGCATTCCTGCATCCTATTGCGGTGTCGCGGGCTTAAAGCCTAGCTATGGTTTAGTGGGCAGAACCGGCGTCATACCATTGAGTTACTCGCTGGATCACGTAGGCACGATCGCCCGAACAGCTGAAGACACCGCTCTGCTGCTTGAATTGATCGCCGGCTACGATGCGGGCGATCTTGCCAGCAGCAAACGATCGATTCCGCGCTTCAGCGATCTTCTGGCGGGAGAGATTCGCGGGATGCGCATCGGTATTTGCTCCCAGTACATGCAGGAAA
>JACTVF010000427.1 GCA_019695435.1 Methanoregulaceae archaeon
GTCCCCCTCGGGGGACTGGTGGCGCAAAGAAGGGGGGCAACAAGGACACCCGAAAACGCTTTTCTACAGACTAAAAATATACATTTTTCACCATATTGGGGGCTGATTGTTGATAATCACCTATTTTTATAACGATTACTGAACAATATAGACTTATATCTCATCAGTCTGCAAAAGGACTCTCTGGACTTCTTGAGAAAATGGCATGCATGTCGTCCATTATCAGCCCGTAAAGATCTCCTGCCACTCCTTAAAGAAATTGATGCAGACTTAAACAACCATAAAAAATATAGATCTGCGCAGCATTTAACAAGCTTCTTCGAATGAAAGAGAAGCCTTTGCTCGAATCTGATCAACATTGAACAACCAGATTTGCGACAAGAGAAAACTTACGGTAGTCGTCCCCTCAAAGGCTATACTTATTCTGACAAATGGTCGACCTGGTCCTGCTCTCGATAGTACTGCTCGTGCGAAGCTGAACCCTCCAGATGGTATGCGTTCAGATGATTATAGTATATTCTTACTCGCAATTTCAGATGATATTGCCGCCTTCGAGAAAGTAAACTCTCCCATTCTTCTTGAGGATCTCGTTTCGCAAAAATGGCAGCCGGTCTTCGTTGGACGAGCATATACTATGGCAGTTGGACCTCGATCTCCCTATGCAGCAAAGACTACCAGATCCACCGCACGCGCGGGTTAAATTTTGCCAATATCTTCACCTGTAACGCTGCCAAACTTTTTAATAATGAGTGATGTGGGGATACAATAATCTGTATATATTTTATAGTATGAGTCGTGTAGTATTCAACGAGGAAAACGTGTATGAAACCGCGGTATGCTAATCGTCTGGCAATCTGTATGGTCATTGCAGTCCTGGCCTGTCTCATAGTACTGCCTGTCCCGGTTGCCGCCTTGAAAGTAGTCGGCTCCATCTATAAAGGTACTGTCTCGCCCGGGCAGACCGTCATCTTTCCAATAACCATAAGTACGAGTGGCAGTGAACCCCCCATGGATATGCTTGCGGATGTCATGGGATTCGGGCAGTCCCCGGATAAGAGCTATACCGCCCTCGCTCCGGTTTCTGATACCAGTCCCTACTCTGCCCGGAGTTATATCTCCATCGACAACCGGTCATTCCATCTGGATCCCGGCACTTCGAAGACGATTACCGCGACAATCTCCGTGCCAGCGAATGTCGGTCCCGGCGGGAGATATGCAATTATTTCCATCCACAGTCAGCCAAAAGGTTCAGGATCTGCATTAGTCGTTGCCGCGATAAATATCCCGGTGATGATGACTATCGATAGTCCCGGTCTGACGCAAACGGGGATGATAACTGATTTAAAGACAGGGGATATTGTTGCTGGCCAGCCGCTTGCTATTATAACCTCATTTAAGAATACCGGCAATATCCATTATGCAAATACCGTCAACGATGTGCAGGTAACTGACAGCAGCGGAAAAAATATTGCCCGGTTGTCAACCGATCCAACAATATTCTCAATCATTCCCGGCAACACGGTCGATTATGTAGTGAATCTTAACGCTGCATTGTCCCCGGGAACGTACACGATGATATCCAACATATCCTTAAAGGATGGACCACTCCTCAATTCAAAAACCTCGAGCTTTGAAGTGAAAAGCAGCTACATTGCCCCCCCACAGGAAGCAAGTGTCACCCTGACCCCCCAGAACTCCGGGGTACTGGCATCGTCCGACGGGAGGATATCCATCAGCTTCCCGGCTGGGGCAGTAATTTCTGATATTGCGGTTACCTTAAAACCGTTCTCACTGAATCAGCTTCCCACTATCCCGGCAGATGCAAAAGCGGGCGGCACGTGTTTCGAGGTAGATGGGTTGTCAGGACTTCTCTCGAAAGATGCGACGATCAACGTCAAATATTCCAGTACCGATCTTGACGCCGCCGGTGGAGACGCATCGAAGCTTGTCCTGGCACGCTACGACCAGTCCGACAGCACATGGACCCTGCTCCCGACGAGCGTGAACACGGATACAACGACACTCTCTGCAACGACGAACCGGTTCAGTATCTGGGCCGTCATGGCATCTTCCGCGCAGGTTACCCCGGCCGGTGGTAAAACCGGAGGTATCCTTGCCCTGGATGTCACCCCGGTCCTTCTCTCACTTGGCCTGATGGTCGTAATCTTCGGGATGTGGAAGAGAGAGAAAGATTAAATCCCTTTTTGGATCTTTGTTAAACTGTGCGGGTAAGGAAAAGTTATCCGGACTGCTATTCATCGTGGTGAAGACCCACATACTCTTAAATCCGCGATCAGCCATTCAGGACATCCGATTATGGTTCTGTGGCCGGATTATAGATGAAAACCAATAATCTTTCACTCGTTTAAAAGACGAAAAGACAAAAAAAGATACCTTTTGTTCTATAGACCGGGATAAACGCCTCCCTCTCCGGACAAGAATTCCCGGCCCCGGGACTGCACACAGCACCAGTAAGGGCTCAAGCAGTTCCTTTAGAGTACCTGATGTCACCGGCGTCTCCTCAAGACTCGGGGCAACCGTGGTAACTGCCATCGAAACGGCTGTTCATTCCAAGTGTCAGCCATGTTGTTTCCGGGACCGGGTTCAGCGGTGAAGGGGCGAAGGTTTCTATTTCAGAGATACTTTGGACAATAAAGTTGAAGGGTTGTGAAAACCGGGAACGGGATAGGGGTTTTCTGGTGCAGGATGATCGTCGCTCCGGATACCGGAACGGGAATCTGCATGATACCCGCGGGAATAGCAAACACCGTAAAAATTACCAGACGCATTGAGGAAAGGGGG
>JACTVF010000031.1 GCA_019695435.1 Methanoregulaceae archaeon
GAGCGGCGGGGGCGGAGCCCCCGAGAGCGGATTCCTCATGTTTTTGAATCTTTTAACTTCAATTGATTGAGTATTGGATTTTCCCATTATCTTTTTGGGGGCTGATGTTTTACAATTACCTTACTTTATTTTTAACCATTTCATGCCGTATACATGCGGGTGAGACAATCTGTTGTGTTACTGTATCGTAGATCACAAAGGTCCCACCATCGCCCGGGAGAACGATCTCTTCCACGTAAAATGTCCACAATATGTGCGCGATGCCGGCGAAATTCTTTAAAAATTGTTATAGATTTCTGTGGGGGTAAACCCCTTTTTGTGCGAAAAAGGGTTTAAGCCGCGTCCGTTACCTCGATCCTGATGATCTCGGATGAAAGGGACTGGATCGTGCGGTGCAGGTCGGCCTGCCGGGCCTGCTGCACCTGCCCGATCGCCTCTTTGAGCCGGGCGAGCGCTTCTCCTTTGTTCGCACCCTGGCAAACGGTCCCCGGAATCTCAACGCAGCGGGCGGCAAAACCGCCTTCCTCGTTGGTTTCAAGGACGATTGTGTATTGCATGATCTCTAATATTTCGTGAGAGGGTATACAGCCTTTCCTGTCGGCAAAAGATGCCGCAGATGCTCCGGCAGAGAGAAATGCCCTCCGTTTTTCCAGCCCGGGGCACGTTCCGCCCGGTTTCTTTGTTCTAACCCGGCGGTTCAATCAGAGTACCCGGGCAATCATGGAAATATATACCGCCGGGCCGGCAACATCAGGGGCAGATGCGTTCCCGCGAAGGGTTGCGGGACCATCAGACCGGATATGATGCACAGGTGAAGAAGATGAAACATACCAGAATAATTCTGATCGGCAGCCTCTGTATGATCTGCCTCGTTGCGGCGGTCATGCCGGCTGGCGCTGCTCCCGTGAGCGGGACTGCATGGAATTCCAACCCCGGGCACATCGCCGCGATGCAGGCCTTCGTGGCATATGCCGGGGCAAAGGGACAGGCGCAGATGGACGGGGCGATCAGCTACATCGGTACGATTAGTAACGGTGCAGGGACCAGCCAGCTCTCCTCCATCGAATCACAGTTCACCGGCACCGTAACATCGGTGCAGTCGATGACCGCCGGTGACCAGATACGGGCAGCGGAGACGCAGTTACGTGCGGATCGCAAGGACTTCATGACGACGGCAAAAAATTTGCTTAAGGAGTACAACGGTACCGGAAAAGCCCTCGCGGCGAGCGTCAACGCCTCGGTCATGGCACAGTCGGGGATGCTCCAGACCCTTGAAAACACATGGTGGACAGACCGCCAGACCGCCCGCATGGACGAGTTCGCGACCAACGACCAGCGCCGGACCGGCATGCTTGCGAACCTGACGGCAAAAGGCATCGATGTCTCGCAGGCACAGGCACTCGAGAACCAGATCCAGCAGGAAGGCACGGCGCTGAATACTGCACTCACCAGCCGTGACGAGAGCGCAATCAAGGCCGCAAACGAACAGCTCGCGACGTTTAACCGGCAGTTCGTTAGTATCGTGAAGGGCTACCGGGCTGTGTACGTTCACCGGGCGACGGCAACCACGATAGTAACACCGGCCGCTGCCGTATAAGCACCGGTGGAATTTCTTTTTTTTAAAACTTCCCGGCTCGTGCCGGTATTTATCGCGTCGTATTCTCCTCTCCCTGTTCGGCGAGCCGGCGCACCGCTATCCCGCAGTAACGCGAATCGATCTCGATCCCGATCGCTTGGCGGTTGCACTGAGCAGCGGCAACACGCGTGCTCCCGCTACCCATGAAGGGATCGAGCACGGTGTCGCCGACAAACGAGAAGAGTTTCATGCACCGCAGTGGCAGCTCGACCGGGAAGGGAGCGGGCTCCAGTCGCTCCCAAACCGGAACCCCTGTTCAGGGCGTATTTCCCCCACATCACACCAGTCCACCCGATCCAATCCGGGCTCAATTTGAGCCCCGATCACCCTCCGACCCCCTCAAAAGAAGCCCGTATCGGGCTCCGTTTCAGGATCTCCCCAAATCGGGATTATTTTCGAAAACGGACAAATTAAAACGGACTCAATAACGTAGTTTTTTTGGTAGTTCTCATGCCCGGTGGGCACTTTTACGATCCGAAAAACGAAGGCCGCCAGAACGCGAATACGGGGCTGCAAAGGGCATTATATGGGGCTCAAAATGGGCGTATTTTTTAAAATGGGGGGTTTTAATGGTCTGGATTTATGGGGGCTGTGAAACCGGGGGAATGTCCGGCTGCCGGAAGATAATTTTCCCGGAATTCTTAAACCCGTGATTTGATTATTTTAAAATCACCAGTTGCTGAGCCGGAGATTTTCCGGAATCCTCAACTCGTGATCGGAACTTTTCCGGAAAAGTACGGCAGGGCCGGGACAGAGCATCCGGATTTTGGGACAGGGATCATGAGGATGGGGGCTGATGCCCTCATACCCCCACGAGCGAGGAGTGCCGCCGCCCCCGAAGGGGCGCCCCCGCGGCGGATCAGGGAAGGGAGAACCGCACTCGCCCCGCCGTGCCCAGTGAGGGGCCCTGAGGCGGGAGAGCATCGTAATTTTTTGTGTGTTTGGAAAATTAGTCGGCGAATTTTAGGGTTTCCCGTTTCCTTATTCCCGTCGCCCTTCATCCGCGATCCGTTGCATCGCTATCTCGCAGTAATGCGGATCGATCTCGATCCCGAGCGCTTTGCGGTTGCACCGTAATGCGGCAACAAGCGTGCTCCCGCTGCCCATGAAGGGGTCGAGCACGGTGTCGCCGACAAACGAAAAAAGTTTCATGCATCTCAAAGGCAGCTCGACCGGGAAGGGAGCCGGGTGGCCGATCCTGGTCTTGCGCTCGCCGCTGAAGGTCCAGAGCCCGTTCGTCCAGTCCATGAATTCCTGTTTTGAGATGTCCGACTGTCGCGAACCGCTGGTCTTCTTCCACGAGTTCCGGTACAGCACTACGATCAGTTCCACAGGGGCGATCACGTACGGCGCAGAGGCGCTCGCCCACGAGCCCCACGCGGTCCGGCGCGAGATGTTGCCCTCGTTCCAGACGATCGTGGAGTGGTAGGAAAACCCGCACTCCTTTGCGATCGTGGTGAGATCTGCACCCACGCTCTGCTGGCCGTTCTTGTTCTTGTCGAGCGGGATGTTGAGGCAGAACCGGCCGTCGTCCCTGAGCCAGCGGTAACAACGCTTCATCCAGCGCTTCGAGAAACCGAGGTACTCCGCGTAGGTAAGCCGGTCGTCGTGGGAATTATACTTGATGTCCACGTTGTACGGCGGCGAGGTGACCACGAGGTCGATACCGTGTGCGGGGATCCGCCGGGTGGAAAAGATATCCTCGTTGATGATCGCGAGGTGTTCCGTAGTGAAAAATGTTCCCCGTCCCATGCCGCCATCCCTTACAGGAGCGTTGATCGTTATACCTAAAGTAGTTCCCGGCCACGGGTACCGGGATTTTTTTACCTGAACGCACCGATACTTATCCATGCACGATGCACCCGGCCCGGCCTTTTCTTACACGCCGATCGGTACGATCCATTCCCAGTTTACAGATATCGCCGGGATGCCCATCCAGCCGTCCGGAGCCCGGGGCGTCAGAGGTACGGTCGAACTCAGAAGCGACCTCTTCGGGGGGCTTGCCGACCTTGACGGGTTCTCCCGGATCATCCTGATCTACGCCCTGCACCAGTGCACGGGTTCCAGCCTGACGGTCATCCCCTTCCTCGATCCCTTACCCCGCGGCATCTTTGCGACACGGTCGCCGGCACGCCCCAACGCGATCGGCCTCTCTGTCGTCCGGCTCGTGGGTGTTGACGGCTGCGTGCTCACGATCGAGGATGTGGACATCCTTGACGGCACGCCGCTCTTGGACATCAAGCCCTACGTGCCGGCGTTCGATGCGTACCCCGGCGAGCGCTACGGGTGGCTTGAGCACGTCGCCCACAACGCACAACATACGCGGTCCGACGACAGGTTCCGGTAAAAAATGCCCGGGTGATCCGGGCGGATTGATTCGGCATTCTTAATACTCTTCTGCGCCGGATGGTAGATCTATGGCAGAACACGAGCCCCTTCGCGGTATCCCCGGCATCCTGAGGCCGTACAAGGAATACATCAAAAGCCTCAACCTCGGTGAGGGCGACCAGGTCGTCTACTACGGGTGCGTCGGGACCTGCACGCCGTTTGTCGAACTGCTTGCGGTCACGATCCGGGGCCTGCATCTCCGGCAGGCCTTCGTACCGCTGCTCGACGAGGAAAAGGCGCACGCTATCCACGATGTGCCGGATATCGGCATGCAGGCTTCGGGAAAACCCGTTGTGCTCTCGCCCAACGTGATCGTCATCATGGGCGGGCTTGCGATGCCCCTGATGCCGGTCACAAAGGAGCAGGTCCGTGACCTTGCTGCGAGGCACAGCGGAGCAAAAGTGGTCGGCGTCTGCTTCCAGAATATGTTCGAACGGGCCGGCTGGACCGACACGGTGCCGTTTGAACTCGTCATCAACGCGATGATCGAGCCGATAACCGTGACCCGTACGGAAAAATAATTTTCCGGTCTCTTGGAGAAATCCTATCGGATCGCACTGAATCTCTTTTAGGGCGCGACAACTCCTGCCTTTCGCCCCCGTACGGTTTTGTGGTACCCCCTATCACCCATTATGATGAACTCCGCCGCCCCCGAAGGGATGCCCCCGCGGCGAATCAGGACCTAAAATTGACACGAAAAAGCAAGAGTAAAAAACTTCCTTGCCCCGCCGTACTCCGGAGGGGCCCTGAGGCGGGATACCCTCGTACTGTTTTACCGGTTTTCATAGTTTTTCAACTGAATTATAAGTAGTTCAGGTCGTTTTCTTCAGGACCTAGATTCCCACCCTATAAAAATATCCCCGTCTATGCGTCAGGGAACACCAAGGGATTCCTGCAGGGACGGTACGTATTTTCTCCTTTTAGGGCACACCAGTACGCATGGCTTCTTTTGTCCACCGCATAGAAGTTCACTATAAAAAAGATCCCCGCCTGAAAATCCGTACGGACCGGATCCGGTCGCTCGGGTTTTTGATCGACGAGCTGCAGTTAACCGATGTGTACACGATAGCGACCGGTTCCCGGGATTTTACCCGTGATGAACTCCATGGGATCGGTGCCCGTTTATCCAACCCGGTGGTCCAGGAATTTGTGGTGGACGAAGCAACAACCGCATTTTTTGATTATGCAATCGAGGTCGGGTTTTTACCGGGTGTAACCGATAACGTAGGAACAACGGCCCGCCAGACTATCGAGGATTATCTCCGGGTAACATTCTCGGAAGGGGATGCGGTCTATTCATCGCAGCTCTATTTTGTCCGCGGGCATCTCCCTCCTGAGACGATACGCCGGCTTGGTGATACGCTGGCAAACCCGCTCGTGAACCGTGTCATCATAAAGACCCGGCAGGAGTACGGGGACCGGGGGATGGACAGGGTGGTTCCCCGCGTACAGCTCCACGAGATGAGGAGTGTCGGGCTCGTGGACCTTGAAATCCCCGACGAAGATCTCGTGCGCCTCGGTAAAGAGGGGATTGTGGACCCCAAAACCGGCGTGCGCCGGGGGCCGCTTGCGCTCGATCTCGCTCAGCTCCACGCGATCCGTGAATATTTCAACGGGCTTCTCCGGTGGCCAACCGATGTAGAGATCGAATCGCTTGCCCAGACATGGAGCGAGCACTGCAAGCACACGATCTTTGCCTCGGCAATGGATGATGACGTGCCAAAAGGGCTATACAAGACGTTCATCCAGGCTGCGACAAACGAGATCAGGAAGGAAAAAGGCGACAGCGATATCTGCGTGACGGTTTTTACCGACAATTCCGGTGCGATCGTTTTCGATGACGAGTTTCTTGTGACCCACAAAGTCGAGACCCATAACTCGCCATCGGCACTTGACCCCTTCGGTGGGGCACTCACAGGAATTGTCGGGGTAAACCGGGACACGATCGGGTTTGGCCTTGGCGCAAAACCCTGTATGAACGTCTACGGTTTCTGCGTCGGCGACCCGGCAGCGGACATCAAACTGTTCCGGGGAAAAGACCGGAAGAACCCGGTGCTTTCCCCCCGGCAGATCCTGGACGGTGTTGTCCGTGGGGTCGGCGTGGGCGGGAACTGCTCGGGCATCCCGACTCCGCAGGGCTTCTGCTACTTTGACAACCGGTATGCCGGTAAACCGCTCGTCTTTGCCGGGACGGTCGGTGTGATGCCAAAAGAGACAAACGGGGTCCGGCTCTACGAGAAAAAGGCCGAGCCCGGCGATCTTGTCGTGATGGTCGGAGGAAGGGTGGGTAAAGACGGCATCCACGGGGCCACGTTCTCTTCTGAAGCGCTTGACCCCGCGAGCCCGGTGACGGCGGTCCAGATCGGGGACCCGATCACGCAGAAGAAATTCTCCGATGTTTTAGTCAAGGAGGCCCGGGACCTCGGACTGTACCGGAGCATCACGGACAACGGGGCCGGGGGGCTCTCCTGTTCGGTTGCCGAGATGGCAAAAGAGAGCAACGGCTGCCGGGTAGACCTCGATAAAGTCCCGCTCAAGTATCCCGGCATGGCACCCTGGGAGATCTGGATCTCCGAGTCCCAGGAGCGTATGACACTTGCCGTCCCTCCGGAAAAAATTGACGAGCTCATGGACCTCTTGAAGCGCCGCGAGGTTGAGGCGACCGTCATCGGTGAGTTCACCGGCACCGGCCGGTGCATTGTCGAATGCCAGGGAATTGTCGCGATGGATGTTGAACTTGCATTTCTCCATGACGGCCTGCCAAAAAAAATTCTTAAAACAACTCCGGTAAATGTTGACAATCCCGAGCCGGACCTGCCCTACCCGGCACGGCTCGACGACCTGGTGCCGGCGATGCTCGGCCGCAAAAATATCTGTTCCACGGAATTTGTGACGATCCAGTACGATCACGCCGTGCAGGGTGGCCACGTCCTTGGACCGGTCCAGGGAAAAGGCCGGGTGCAGGCTCAGGCGACACTGACAAAAGTTGTTCTTGGATCGGGAAAGGGTGTCGGGCTGTCGCAGGCACTTTTCCCTACCTATACTGAGATCGATCCCTACCGCATGGCCGGAGCCTGTATCGACACGGCGATCCGGGGCCTTGTGGCGCTCGGAATTTCCCCCGAGGAGATCGCGCTTCTCGATAACTTCTGCTGGTGTTCTTCCGACGAACCGGAGCGGCTCTGGCAGCTCAAGCGGGTAGCCCAGGGGTGCTACGATTACGCAAAAGCATTAGGGACGCCGTTCATCTCCGGGAAAGACAGCATGTTCAACGATTTTGCCGGGTACGACGCAGAGAATAACCGGGTGAAAATTTCCGTGCCCCCGACGCTTCTTATCTCATCCATCGGGATTCATGCGGATGTTTTAAAGGCGGTCTCGATCGATGCAAAGATCTCAGGCGATCTTGTGTACGTGATCGGGGAAACTGCGGAAGAGCTCGGCGGCTCGGAGTATTTTGCCCATCTCGGGTATACCGGGAACACGGTGCCGAAGCTGGATGCAGGAGCGGCAAAGGCCCGGTACCTGCGGCTCTATGACGCAATTTTCCACGAAATGGTGGCCTCCGCATTCCCGGTCAGCCGCGGCGGCCTTGGAGTTGCCCTTGCAAAAGTGGCAATTGCCGGCCGGCTCGGGATGGATCTCACGATCCCGTCAGTCATACGGCCTGACTACTTCCTCTTCTCGGAGTCGCTGGGCCGGTTCGTGGTGACAGTTGCACCGGACCACAAGCGGGAATTCGAGCGGATCATCGGCGCCGATGCGCTGCTCCTCGGGAAAGTGGGCGGGAACCGGCTGCGGATCACGGGCCGGACGCTTCTGTTTGAACTGGAAATTTCAAAACTGGAAGCGGCATACAAGGCGCCGTTTGGAGGGTTTTAACATGGCAGTCATTTGTCCGGCTGATGGCGGGAAACCCGGGCACAGCCTGATCCCGGAAAAAGCCTTTATTATGAGCGGCTACGGGATCAACTCCGAGATGGAGACGCAGGAGGCACTCCTCCGGGCGGGCATGGCCTCCGATATCGTCCACATCAACGATCTGATTGCGGGGCGGCAGCGGTTGTCGGATTACCGGCTGCTGGTGTTCCCCGGCGGCTTTTCCTACGGGGACGATACCGGTGCCGGCAACGCGTACGCGAACCGGGTGAGAAACAACCTCTGGGACGATCTCCTGGAGTTTCTTGACGGCGACAACCTGGTCCTCGGGATCTGCAACGGGTTCCAGATCCTTGCAAACCTCGGGCTCGTCCCCGCGTTTGACAAAAACTATTCGCGGGATATCGCGCTCATGCCCAACCGTGGCGGGCGGCTTGAGTGCCGGTTTGTGACGATCAGACCCGTGGCCGAGAGCATCTGGACGCACGGCATCTCAAAACTCAGGTGCCCGGTGTCCCATGGCGAAGGCAACCTCTCCTGCTCACCGGAAACGCTCCAACACATCAAAAAGCACAGGCAGATCGCGTTTACCTACTGCCGGGAGGACCTGAGCCCGGCGGGCGGTGAGTATCCCTTCAACCCGAACGGTTCGGTAGAGGATATTGCCGGCATCACCTCGACCGACGGCAAGGTGCTGGGCATGATGCCGCATCCTGAGCGTGCAATGGAATTCACGAACCTCTACGACTGGCCGCTCGTGCGGGAACAGCAGAGGCGCAGCGGGGAACGGATCCCGGAGGAATCGCTCAACATGGCAATATTCCATAATATCGTCGGATACTTCGCGTAAATGCCGGTCAGTGAAGATCTAAAAAACAAGAGGCTCTGTAGAAATCCTCAAACCATTTCTCTTAACGCTCCTGAGGGCTACGCATTTTTATGCCTTCGCCCCCGCACGCTTGCGGCCATCCCCCATGTAGCGATAATCCCCAGGAAGGTAATACAACATCATCGCTAAATCAGAAGGGGCGGTTCGGGGGGACAGGCACTGTCCCCTCCGTCAATCCGTGCGGGATCCTTTTGTAGAAAAACAAGGAGTTCTACAGAGCCAAAAAAGAACGTCTGTAAAACTGCTTTCGGCGCACTTTCTTGGCGGGTCACTTGAACCCGAACAGGCCTTTCTTTTTTCCCTGCCTGCCCTTCCGCCCGGGTCCCCCGCTTTCCGCATCATTGTGAGCTGCGCGGCGTTCAGCGTCCTGCTTTAATTCGTCCGCGACCAGGGGCAGGTGGGAATACTTTTTCCTTGGCCCGGCGATCTGCGGCTCCCGGTTCGGGGCGGCTGTCGGGGACCGTGCCGTTCCCTCGGCAATGCGCTGGATGTCGGTGTATGGTCTCTGCGGCGGCTGATGGGGTAATGGTGCCGATACATCGTATGCCGGGTCACCGTCGGTCCAGGGGTCCCATTCTCCTGAAGGGTCATCTGGCACCGGCAGGCGTCCTTTCCTGAGTTTGACCACAACAGGTTCGGGTTCCGGTGCTGCTGCCGGTGCAGCGGGGGTGGCGGCACGGTTTTTCCCCGGGACAGCCGGTACAAACGTGGCACCGCACCGGGTACAGAACCTGGAGTGGGAGGATAGTGCCGTGTTCCCGCAGACCGGGCAGACCGGTTTTGCCAGCGGTGCGCCGCACACATCGCAGAACTGGGCTTTCCTGTCGGAGACGATGGCCCCGCAGGCCGGGCAGACCGGCAACCCCTGCGGTGTTACCGGTTCTTCTTTGAGCGGCGCCCCGCACAGGTCGCAGAACCGTGAGTTGCTGTCGGGAGCGGGAGCGCCGCAGTTCCCGCATTTTCTGGTCATGTACTTCTTAGTGAATAATTACGGCAGTGGCATAAAGACTGCGGTTCTGTGTGCCGGATGGTTTTTCCTGCAGCACATGGGGCCAAGGGGTTTTGAACGTTGAGATACCTGCTGTAGACAATGCCATGCCACACCCTTCCCGTTTCTTGTTTCCCGTCGTGCACCGCCCCCAGTTTGCATCTCCCGATCTCCTGTCGCCGCCCCGGTTTGCATAAACTCACCGGCAGTTTATTACACATCCGGGCCTGGAAAACACACCCTCTCATCCACGCTGCCGGTAAGGCGGTCGCGAAAGCAGGGGAAATGGATCTCTTTTTAATTTCCGGCAGGCAACACACCGGATGTGACACAGGTACCGGATGATGACCTCGCCCGGCAGTACCCGGACATCAGGCAGATACGCGAGATGGTCGGGACCTACGAGATGGATATCAGGGATGTCGACGTCCCCCTCAGAATCAGGATTATCCGGATCGGGGACCAGTATGTCGGTATCGCAAACCTTGCCGTGCGGGAAAAAGGTGCAAAGGACTATTACCGCGATACGAGGAGCTATCCGTCAAAGGAGGCCGCCCTGCACGGTGCGGTAGCGGGATTTTTCCTGCACCTGACCCCGGGGGCCTCGATCCGGGAGATCAAAGACCGGGAGAAATGACATTCGGGATCCAAACGTACGTTCAACACCGGTCTTTTAACTCGTGTTGGTGGCTCGTCCACGCCCGTACACGTGCACCAACACTGCCGTGGAATAGGGATCCTTTGAACATGTGTCCTGATTCCAGGAATGCCATGACATGTCCCCTAGTATCGATGGCACTCCTTTTGCAAAGCAGGGTCACCTGCGGCACCGGGTGGTCTGGCGCCGTTCTGGTTTTTACTGTGCCTGAACCCGTATGCGGGCTGCACGCATTAAAAAAAGTTAGATTTAGATGTAGGGGTTCCGGAGAGCCTTGCCAACACCGAAGGTCTTGCGAGATTCGAGCGTGTTCTTGTTCTTCGTGATCTTCTCGTTTGCGAGCTTGGTCACGAGTTCAAGGCCGGGCTTGACCTTCTCGATGGGCTGGGTCTCGAAGACGCCAGCGGCCATTGCATTTGCCCAGACTGAGTCACCGATCTTTGACCTGACAAAGACGGTGGACCAGCCATCGGGGCTGCCAACGGAACCGGTGGAGATATCACCGAGGTTTGCAACATAGTCAAGGCAGACATGGCAGCCGGGCTGCTCGTATTTGTGGGTCACCTTGAGCGGCAGCTGAACGACCTGTCCGCGCTTGCCGTAGATCCAGAACTTGCCCTTGCCGATCTCCATCTTCTTGACGGATTCCATCTTCATCGCTGCGTGGTCTTCCACGAGCTGGAGGATGCTCTGGTACGGGAAGTTCTCCATACAGAAGATACCGACTGCGAGTGCAACTGCGGCGCCGACATCACGGGCACCGATCGGGTAGAGCTGGAGTTTCCGGACTGCCTGCATCTGGCAGGGCGTACCGACGATACCGACCTTGTCCAGGCCGAAGCTGCGGGTTGCCTCCTTGATCATGGAGACGTTCGGGCTGATGTTGTACTTAGTGCCTGCTGCTGCAAGCAGATCAGCCTTGGTACTGACGACTGCCGGAATTGGTCTCCAGGGTTCAATCATGTCCCAGTTGGAGTTATCTCTCATGATGAGGGACGGGTGCTTGGCTGCAAAGTCCTTGGTTGCAGCGACAATGGCGCCGTCAATGATACCCGTGTCGAGTGCATATCCGAGAAGGGATGTAACAATGCCGCCGTCCTGGGCGTGCTTGAGAATCTCCTTGTCGGTGCTTCGTGCGGAGACGCATGCTTTGTATTTACCGAGTTCTGCTCCCATTTCAATCACCTTCACTGGAGTGCCGCCATAATGGCCTCGTTGATCGCCTCATAGTTCTCGACAACATCGAAGCTGAACCAGCTCCGCGGGCACTGGTTGTAGCACGCACCGCACTTGATGCACAGGTCGCGCTCGCCCTGGGGCTTGCCGTACTCGTGGGTAATTGCATTGACCGGGCAGGCTGATGCACAGCTGCCGCATCCCATGCAGAGACCCTGGTCGATGACATTGGTCATCAGGTCGCAGAAGCAGGCTGTCGATGCACCGCAGGCGGTTCCCTGTACCGGAAGGGCCATAAGGGGCTTGAGGTATGCAGTTGCGAGGTCTTTCTGTTCCTTGGTTCCCTTGAGGAGCAGGTATGCCATGACCGCAACGTTCCTGATCAGCTGCGGGGTCGGTGCGCATCCGGGGATGAACACATCAACCTTGATCAGTTCATTGATCGGCAGGTACGCTTCATGCTGCGGCTGGTTCTGCTGGCCACCGCGGCAGAACCGGGTGATGTTGCCATAGCACGCGCAGCCGCCGAGTGCGACGACGATTGTTGATTTTTCACGGGTTTCCTTGAGCTCTTCTACAGCGAGTTTGTCATTAATACAGACCGAACCCTCAACGAACGAGACATCGACCTTCTGGACGTGCCTTACATCTGCAAGGGTCGGCATGTACTTCAGGTCGACATATCTGTCGAGGAGCGTTAATAATCCGGCATAGTTGTCTGCGAGTGCCACAGTGCAACCGGTACACCCACTCAGGTGCGTGTAACCTAATGTAATCTTATCAGCCACAGGCTTAACCTCCTTTTTCGTTTCTGCTGGTTTTGCTGCTACGTCAGCTGATCTTGAGGGAGCCGCAGCTGGTTTAGGCGGTTCCGTGCTGACGTTCTTCTTGAATACACTTGATAGTAGTCCCATAATCCACTCCAATAGTTTCGAGTATTACCTGGATTGCTTTCGGAATCGCGTTTTTCACATCTTCTGATAGCTCCATATCAATGTCCGCATCTCCCTTTTTCAGAGCCTTTGACGGTTGGCACAGGATTACTGTTGTATCGATCTGATCTCTGATACGACAGAGCTGGTCGGTACCCTCCCATGAATGCGGGTCAATGTAGGCTCCTGGCTTCAGATCCTTCCCGGAGATTCTGGATATTGATCCAGGCTTTGCATTAAAATCTGAAATATCGACGACGATAAGTTTCTTAGTCACTTCGGGATTAAGGAAATTAAAAATAAAGTGCGGGGCGCCAGCGCCGCCGTCCTGTATTGTTACATTGTCGGGAAGTGTGAGCTTCTCCATTTCCTCAATCACCGCAGGGCCAAACCCGTCATCGCCAAACAGGGGGTTTCCGCACCCTACTATTACGATTTCCGAATGCAGCATCAGGTGACACTCACTGGATGAGCTTCTGAGCCACTAACTTGTTGTCTTCATCCAGTACGATCATGTGGGTTGCACATGATACACAGGGGTCGTACCCGCGCATGATGACTTCGGCGAGCTGCCAGGGTGCACCGGTGAGTGCAGCACTGCAGGTTGCAAAGTTCCAGGTTGTTGGAACAAGCATGCTGAAGTACTGGACCTTCCAGTCCTTGACCCGTGCAATGTGGACATCGGTTCCCCGGGGGGCTTCGTTGGATGCCCAGCCGAGGGAGCCGTCGCCGTCGGGGATGTAGTCTGCAACGACCTTGCCTTTCGTGTCAAGTGCGTCGATGCAGTCGATCATCTCGTACAGGCTGTCAGGGTACTCCATCTCGCGGGCAACGTTCTGGCCGACCGTGCCTTTCTCGTCGTAGCCCTTGAAGGTTGCGAGACG
>JACTVF010000428.1 GCA_019695435.1 Methanoregulaceae archaeon
AAAGAGGGTACATGGACGAAAAAGAATTCCAAGTCATATTTTGGGTTTAAAGCCCATACCAAAGAAGACTGCGATTATGGATTGATCTGGGAAGTTCAGACTACCACTGCATCACTCCATGATAACCAGACTGATCTCTCAAAAGAAGGTGAAGTGGTATACCGGGATAAGGGATATTTCGGCGTGAAACCTCTCGGATTTGATGCAACAATGAAACGGGGTGTACGGAATCACCCTATCGGTATCTGGGATAAGCTCAGAAACAAACGGATTTCAAAAAAACGATCTCCCGGAGAGAGACCATACGCTGGTATCAAGACTGTAATGTTCAGATCAGCTCATACCATGGTGACGACATTTGCCCGGGTACATGCAAAAATGGTTTTTGCTGCCCTCAGGTTTAATCTTGGCCTCATCCGCACCTTCAAACATCGGGGGGTCGTTTAGCTGTTGCTGTCTCATTTTAAACAAAAAACGGGAGATTTTGAAGGAGTATATGTCAATTTTCTCGGGAATGACAAGAGATATCAATCTTAAATTTTGTTGCACTCGGATTTGCTCAAGTTATTCGAAATCCTCATTGATTCTGATTTCAAAGGTGATCAGCGAAAACACTGGATTTTACGGGGTTTGTTGTCTGAATTAGGTTTTAAGGGGGAAACTACTGATTATCCAGACAGTATTTTCTACTCAGGGTCTGATACCACCGTCCAATTGAGTGCGATCGATTGGAAAGTTATAGGGTTAATGTACTCTGGCAAAATAACCCCGGGGATGACTTTTGACCGTGTGAAAGCATTGCTCATGGTATAATACGAAATAATCCCTGCATCAATGAGTTACCAGAACATTTTTTTCTTCGCAATACACGGGCATGGGTTAAACTCTGACTTCCCGCTCGTCAGGCACATCATTGTATGGGTTGGGAGTACTCCCTCTGGTGTTTCATGAATCTCGTCAAGTATCTTTTTTATCTGGTAAAATAATGACTCGATATGTTTCAAATTCAATCCAAAATTCATCAACTCTTCCAATGAGGAGATACTTCCGGTTCATGGCTTCAGGAACTCCAGGACCGGTTCGTCGAGAGTGCTGATATTTCCTGTCGTGATCAGCTGGACATGCGAGCCGGTCACGTTCGTGTATGCCTCAGTATAGAGTTCATGGAAGGTGATGTTCGGGTTTTCCTGGATAAGGTTCACAGCTTCTGATGTGAATTCATCCGAGAGCCACTGTTTGATATCTACATCATAGATCGCGGCAAACGAGGGTTCGATACTGGAAGATCCCGTAAGGTAGAGGATGCCCGGCGCTGTCATGTTAGTGGCGATACTCTCGCCAAAACAGGTATCGTCCATGAAAACGAGCTGCCGGTATTTCTGTTCCTGACTCATCGTATCCGTCACGTTGGTAAAATCATCCGCGGTAAAGAGATTGTCGTTCCAGAAATCTATCGTACCCGGATCGCCGTGGCCGACAATATAGATAAACACATCGGTACTCGCGTTGCTGTCCAGTACCACCGGGGTTGAAGCAGTCTTTGTACCGGTCAGGACATTTTTGAGCGTGGCAGCGGTCACCTGTGAACCAGTATACTCTACGTTGGCCCCGAGCCGGATATTCGGCCCTCCGGGGATATGGTGGACATTTCCCGGTAAGGGATTTTCCGGGAGGGCGGGGATATCGTCATACAACATGAGGATAATATGGCTGTCCGGGACCCCGTTTGCGCGGAGCAGGGTATACAGGGTCAGCCCATCCGCCTGGTGCCGGTAATTAATCCATCCATTAGTGGGCGCAATAATGACTGCCTCAAAATCTGTTTTTGCCAGGAGAGGGACATTTTTTCCCATCACGGCGGGTACTGGAGACAGGAGGCTGATTGAGGGCCGGCTCCGGGCAATAGACACACCGTTCACGCTGGTGTTTGCCGAAAAAACTCCGACCGTTTGGAAATCCCCGTTCTCAATGACCCAGTGGGAATAATAGGTCACCAGCGGATCCACGCCAACCTCCCTGTCATAAATAAGTGGTCCGCTTGCTCCGCTGATCATGGGTGTCTGTCCGCTACGAATCGCAAGAAGGTTCTCGTGGACCGCCAGTGCATCCCAGCCCGGTGAAGTACCATTGCCGGACACTACGTGCTGTATCGAATCGGCCGGGGACTCAAAAGGGGTCGCATTCTGCCGGGCCGAGGTATACGCGGCAAGCAGGAGGGCATCGTACGTTGACGCTGCGAAGGCCGCGGGGGCGTGGCCAAATTTCTCCTCGTACGCAGCCGAGAAATTGGTAGATGGATCCGCGGAGGGAGCTGTCCCGTCAATCCCTTCAGCCTCAGACCCAAGCGAACTGATGAGTGCTGGGGAGACAGCCCCATCGGTAAGGAAGAGTTTTACCGGTTTGCCTGACCTGTCGATCGCCCTTTTTATCGTGGCGGCATCGGACGGCTCATCGCAGGCAGCAATAATATAATCAGGATTTGCCTGCAGAGCTGCTGCAACGTTCGCATCGAGCGTGCTGCTGTTCTGGTCAAACTGCTGTATCGAGACGAGATTGAGACCGTACTCTGTCGCAAAGAAACCGGCCCAGTCGTAGAATGTCTCCCCGTACGTGGTGTTTTCGGCAAGGAGGGAAATACGGTGGACCCCTTTTTCATTCATGAGGGTCATGATCACTTGTACCTGCGCCACATCGCTCTGCGTAGTCCGCCAGAAGTAGCCCTGTTTTCCGAATGCAAGGGTGATGCTACCTGCGGTAGCCATCGGACTGATAAGGAGTTTCTTCTTT
>JACTVF010000429.1 GCA_019695435.1 Methanoregulaceae archaeon
GGGACCACCCGCTGCTACCGAAGGTGCATCCTGATGAAGCGGCTGCGATGTGGGCTGACAAGGACGGCGTTCGCCCGCTCATCATCGACATCAAGACCAGCGGCGTGAACCTCGACCCGGCGTTGGTCATACTCGACCCGCAGCTTGCCGAGTATGCGTGGATGGCCCGTATTCCGGATGTGGCGTTCCTCTGGTTCGTGAAGCACGGCCATAGCCTGAAGGAGGGCTCGAAGGTCACGCTGCTGAAGGATGTCAGCGGCTTCCCGGCGGGAACCGAACTGTATGTCATTGTTGACGACAGCAAGGAAGAGGGACGGCTGTGCCTCGGGAACTTGGCATCCGTGGGTCTGTATGAGAGCGCCGTCAAGGGTCTTCGGGGCAATGCACGGGAAGCAAAAAAACAAAAGTTCAGGGAGGCGCAGTCCGTGGTACAATGCACCCCGAGCGACTTCACCAAGCAGCGACTGCAGTTCGTCGCGGTGCGGTTCACCGAGGAGCAAATGAACGACGTCGGGCGCGAGGTGGCGCAAACCACGGTGGAAATGAACCGCGCACATCAGGAAGAGTACTACCCAAAACTCAGCGGGATAAGATTTCCAAATCAGAAGTGCAACTTCTGTTCGATGCGGTGGGTTTGCCTCGGCAACTCCGAACTGCGCGACCAGAATCTGACCCGGCGCGGTGATGAATGGCTGGATGGGGACGACGGAGAGTAGGAGGAGCTGATGCCCTGCAGAATTGTTGACGGCGACGCGTGGGCGCGGAGTCGGAAAATAAAGGACGGCGTGGAGGAGAAGTACCGGAAGGATTACGTGCTATGGCTAACGCTGGCGGAGGCCAACGGGACGTTTGAATGTGACCTTGAGCAGATACACGCGGACCTGTATGCATTCCAGCTTCCGGCCACCAAGATGAAGCATGTCCGGAAGATGTTTGAACAATTCTTGCGGGCTGGGGTGCTCGTTACGTGGCAAGACCGTGGTAAAACATGGGGATACTTCCCCGGCAGTGAGAAGGCAGGTCGCTTGGTTTCGAAGGAGCATCTCAAACGATACAAAGACTTACCGCCATTCTATCCCGGACTGGTCCGGGACACATCCGGGAGCCCGCCCGCCTGGTTAGGTGTTGGTTTGGTTAAGGAAGGGAGTAGGAGTGGTGCGGAGCAACCAACACCGCCTTCCTCTCACTCTGTGGTCGACCAAAAGGAACAGGAGCTTACTGTGAAGCTAAAAGATTTTGTGAAGAAGTGTGTGCCCATTTGGCAGGAATACTTCGGGGAAGGCGCGGTGCTGCGGCTGCCGTCCTTTTGCAAGCAAGATGTGGAGTTCATGACCGAGACCTACAAGGAGGAGGACCTGCTGGCCGCTTTTCGGCTATACGCCAAAGACCGATTTGACCACGGTCATCATGACCCCTTTGCTGTGGGTAAATTCATGAGCAAAGTCGCCGACTATATGCTCAAGGTCAAGCCTGCGAATGTAAGCACCGCCTTGGATGACCAGAACGCGGCAGCGGCGGAACGATATGCCCGTGAAAATGCGATTGACCTTCCAACCAACGACACCGTCAAGCTAGAGCCCCTTGCGGGCGGTATCGAGGACTTCCTCGATAAGGAGTAGTGCGTGGCCGAGAAGCGCGGTAGTAAGATTGCTGAATTGAAACGCAACAATTCTCTCGTTGCGTACGTCCAACGATACACGGAGCTTGTCAAACGCGGGGAGGAGTGGTGGGGCTGCTGCCCGTTCCACGGTGAACGGACCCCGAGCTTTGCTGTGAAGGCGAAGAACGGAGAGGAAGTATTCTTCTGTCAAGGTTGCGGTAAGGGCGGCGATATCATCCGATTCATCGAGCTGAAAGAACATCTTGATACAAAAGCCGCGATAGCAAAGTTGGGTGGCGGCGCTGCGGTTGAAAAGGAAATTCCGCAAAACGAAGACCCGGAATGGAAAGGTAACTACGAGAAGCTCCAGCAGACGTTCCCGATGGGCGATTTGGGCCAAGCGGCAAAGGCCAAGAACAGCATTCCTTACGCGTCATGGTTCAAGAAGGAGCAAGCACTTCAGGCCAATGCGCAGGCCATTGAATGGCTGGAAAGTGTGCGCGGTATAAGTGCCTCAACAGCCAAGGATATGCACTTCGGCTACGTGCAGTCCATTACTGGCACGCTTAAGCCGGAAGACGAAGATGCTCGGGACAAAGGTTGGATTTGTTTTCCGCGCATCAAAGACGGTAAGGTGGTCGCTATCAAAATGCGGAGTATTGTCTCCAAGGCGTTCTCGCAGGTTGTCGGTATGGATGGTCGGGCGTTATTCAACATCGAAACAGTCAATGGCTTAGAGCCGGTGTTTTTGGTTGAGGGTGAACTTGATGCCGCGATTATGGAACAGGCGGGATTCCGGGCGGTGAGCATTCCAAGCGCCAGCAGTCACAAAATTACTCCGGACATGCTTCACATCCTGAAGCAGGCCCCGCGTATTTATCTTGCGGGTGACAACGACGGCGGTGTGGGTAATGTTGCTATGGAGCAGCTCGCTATGACCTTGGGCGAAGGAACCTACATTCTGAAATGGCCGGACAGCAAAGACGCCAATGACTTCTTTCGGGGACCATGCAATCGGGACATAGCTGTGATGCAGGAGCGAATGGCAGAACTTATGCGCATCGCCAACCAGACTAAGGCCATCGGCTTCACCCATGTTCTGGCACAACTTGAAGAGGAGGAAGAGGGGGTTGACCTAGAGAATGACCCGGACCGGTTGCACTTCAAGGAATTAGACGTTGACCGC
>JACTVF010000430.1 GCA_019695435.1 Methanoregulaceae archaeon
AACGTTTTTGGAACACATACGCAGCCAAAATAAAGGCGTGGGTGTGAACGCATGAGCGATATACTTGCAATAGTTATTGCGCTGTGCGCCGTTATTGGCCTGTTTTACTACAAGCAAACAACCGCAAAAAGCGTCGGCAAGGAATATTTTTACGGCATTGTAGGCCTGTTCCTTTTGGTTGCGCTGGTTGCGGTGCTTATTGATTTTTACAGCAACCAGCCCACACCAGTTGCAAGCGGCTTTTACACAGCAAACATTGTTAGCAATACTATTTACCAAAATGCAAACAACAGTGTGCTGTATATTTATGCGGTAACGCAAGGCATGGCGGCGGCAAGCATGGGTGGCAGCAGCAACACGCTTGGAGTAGTTGCGAATGAAAGCGCAACGTATGTCGGCGTGGGCGCACTAACGTACAACATAACTGAAATGGTGGCCGTGCCTGCGTACTGGTACTACAAGTTTAATTACTTAGGCACAACCAAGTTTATTGCAGGCTATACAAACACTACTTAAATGTGATAACATGAACCCATCGACAATAATGAAAATCCAATACCCATTGGCAGTGGAAGATTTGCAGCGCTTTGGCATTGAGCTTGCACGGAACGAAAATAACCAGCCCATGTTTGTTGTAACGTTCTTAAGCAAAAAGACGAACATAAAGGAAAACTACAAAGATTACAAGGCCTTTTTCAATGCGGTATTTAAAGTGCCAGTAACGGTGCTTGTGCATACTGAAGACGTGGTAAAGGAGGAAGCTGCAGATGATATGCGGCGCAGCACGGTGGATATTTCAGAGGCAACGCTGGAAGGCGCAAAACTGGAGGCGTAAAAATGGTATTTGTAGACGTTATTGTTGGCGTGTGCTTCATTATGTTTTACTTCCAGTTCCGCGCCGCAAAAGCTGAAACGCCTGCAAACCAGCTTTTCTTTGACCTGCTTTCACTTATCATGGCACTGGCGGTTATTGGCTTGGCCACAACCATTGCAAGCGCGGCGTATAGTGCGCAGATTGCTGGCATTGTAAGCGCCGTTGGCCTTGTGGTATGGATAGCCTTCCTGCTGGAAATAGTTTTCCTGCTGGTTTACCTGTTCTTTATGCCGCTTGTGCCAAAGAAATACCGCAAGTACGTTAATTTGTTTAATTAGGTGCAACCATGTTCGAGGTAAAACCCTGCAAAAACTGCGGCTTTAAGGCATTACGCCTTCCCATACTTGGCTGGGTGCATTTGGGTACTGATAGGCCGCTAAGGGAAACGTTCTACACACTGCACGAGGTGGAAGCATGATTGATTTGCTATTTGTAACGCTGGCACAGGCTATTGCCAATGATCTTAATGGCGTAAACCTGATTGTTGAGGTTGCCGCAATCCTGTACCTTGCCTTTTTCATGCTGTGGCTAATCTTTGGCGAGGCGCTAATGATGCTGTTGAAGCGCAGCCGCTGGTTTAGGTGGAATGGGTAATGTTTCAAACCGATATCCGATTGTATTGCTGGGCGCTGGCGCTGCTGGTTTACGCTGGCGCACTGGTAATAATGCTATCGGATACTATGTTTTGGTTGGTTACAATGAATACCCTGCCGCTTGCTCTTGGCGTGGGCGATGTGGTGATGATTGTAGGCATTTTTGTCTTAACGCTTGTTATCCCACTGTATGATTAACATGGCAATTTACGAAACAACGCATATCCGCAAGGAAGTGTACGACAAGCTGGTAGTGCAAAAGGCGCAGCTTGAGCAAACGTACAAGCGTGAGATTTCATGGTCGCAGTTCTTTTACGTGCTTATCAAAAATGGGCAGGTGCAGCGCCTTACGGCTGAAGATTTGCAGGATGGCTATGATATGGCCTTGATGTCCATCAGTGCAATGCTTGAGCCGTACAAGTTGCGTGGTGTAGGCAATGGCAAACGAAAATAAATACGATTGTGTGCGCAGGGATAGCGAAAGGGAAATACTGCAAGACGTTGAGGATGCGGTAAAGCATTCACGGTACAACCATGATTTACGCATTGCGTACTGGGTTTGCTTTGGCCTAAGCGTTGTAACAAGCGTCTTTGTTGCCGCGCTTGGCAAAGCCACGCTGGATTTGTTCCTGCTGCCAATAGTGCTGCTGTTTGGCTTTGGGTACATTGGCCTGCTGGTTGTTGAAACGTATGGCGTAAACCATGCCTGCATACTTTACAACAGGTACTTGTTTGTGGCAACTGGCGCTAAGCGCAGGCGGCGTAAGAGCGTGTTCAAATGGTAAAGGTGCGGCTTGTACAGGTAGGGCAGGCGTGCGGATGGTTTATGGTAGTGCTGGTTGTTATGGTGGCTGCGCGTGCGCTGGCGCTTGCAATCCGTGCAGGCTTTGGTGGTAGGCTATGAAAGCGAGCATTTATGCAAGGGTTTCAGATGATAAGCTTACAGATGCAGGCCAGCGCAGGCAGGACATACAGCGGCAGATAGATAGGCTGCTGCCAATGGCGCAGGCGTGGGTTGTGGAACAAAATGCGCTTGCAAGGCGCGATGGACAGCAGGCTGTGTGGGATATGGATATTGCTATCTATAAAGATGATGCAATAACCGCCTTTAAAGAAGATTACAACAGCAGGCCAGACTTTGTGCGGCTGCTTAGGGAGGTTGACGCCAACAGGTTGCACAAGGTGTTTGTTGAAAGCTTGGATAGATGGAGCAGGCGCGTGGTTTATGGGCTTGTTACAATGAAGCGCGTAAGCATCGAACATAACTGCACTGTAACCAGCGCACTTGATGGCGAAATTGAAATCACAACATCACAGG
>JACTVF010000431.1 GCA_019695435.1 Methanoregulaceae archaeon
TCACGATCAAAATGCATCGCGGACAGGCCATGCACAAGATGAAGGCTCAATCCGTTGTGGAACTGCTCCGCATGGCGGAAGCGATCGCGGCAACTGATACCGGGCGACCTCATACTAAAGTATCATAGAACCCACCGCCGCCAGGGTGCTAATGTTTGTTGAAGCCGGGTTGTGCTGAACCGCTCATGCCGGCAGCAAACTTGAGCACATGCAAAACATTACGTTGATCTCGGTCGTTGACGACGATCAATCCGTCGTCGAAGGCATCGTCAGTCTGATGGAGTCCGTCGGCTACGCCGCCACGGGATTTGCTTCGGCGGAAGATTTTCTGAACTCCCCCCAGTTGCGCCACACGGCGTGTCTGATCCTGGACGTGCGCATGCCCGGGATGGGAGGCTTTGAGTTGCAACGCCGGTTGGCGGCCAAGAATGACCGCACGCCGATCATTTTCATCACAGCGCATGGTGATCACGACATTTCTGCGGAAGCGTTGCAACGTGGAGCCGTGGCATTCCTGCGCAAGCCGTTCAGTCAGGAATCCCTGCTCGACGCGGTGCGTTCAGTGCTGGCACAGCGGAGAGGACCAACTGAGCATGAAAGACCAGACTAATTCCAAATGCAACCGGCCGAATATCCGTTTGGGATCCGAAAAGACTTTGATCCAAGCCAATGGTGGTTCTAAACCATCCGGGTAGCCCGATCCATACCAAGTGATTATAGAACCCACCACGGTTGCGCTGCTAAGTTTCCCGCCGAAGTAAAGAGCACAATTAAAATTAACATAGAACACATCGTAAAAATAAAAACGGAGCAACGACTATGACAACAGCATTGAAAACTATGACACCAGGACTGAAAACAGGCCGAACCATGTCAGACGGATTCCAATCTGATGACACCCCTGCGCAAGCCGATGTGATGCTGGTTTATGAGGATATGAGCACCGGGTTCCGGGCCTTTCAGTGTTTTCAGTATTTGGACCAAATGCTGGATTGCAGAAGAATTAACACCGATCTTCACTGGACGCTCTGGAAGCTCGGTTTGTTCAACACCCCGGAATTCTACAATCAGGCTGTGCTTGCTGCTGTCAGGGCTGAAGTGATCGTAATGTCGCTGCATGGCGATCGTAGTCTGGAATCCGCAATTGAAAGCTGGCTGACGGCCTGGGTCAACCAGCGTGGTGATAAAGAATGCGCGCTGGGTGTCTTGTTTGATGACGACAAGCGGGAAATGGATTCGGTAAGGGATACGCTTTTACGATTGCAGCGAGCCACGAGGCAAAGCGCGGTGGAGTTATTCATTGGGTTCATGTCTTCGAGGGTCGTTGAAGAAGACTCGCGCAGGAAACAAAGCCCGCGAAGCATGACGCCACCGTTTTTCGCATCTTATAATGTTCTGGAAGAATCAAATTCTTGCCGCCATTAGGGCATTAATGAATGACCCGCACTGCGATGGCAGCGTAATTTTTATAAGACGAAAGACATTGGATCGGCTGAAACCGAAGAAAGTACTGAACTATGGAAACAAAACATGAAGCCGTCGAAAAAGCACACGGCACCATTGCGCGAGAACGCATGGTGACAGACTTGAGAACGCTCGCCCGCGACGCCGAGGACCTGTTGAAAGCCACGGCGGGTGACGTGAGCGAGAAAGCGAAAGAGGCGCGGACGCGTCTCGGAGTTACTCTGGAACGGACCAAATCCACCTGCCAGGACGCGCAGGAACAAACCATCGCGACAGCGAAAGCCGCGGCGAAGAAAGCAGACACGGTCATTCGCGATCATCCGTACGAATCCATCGGTGTGGCCTTCGGGGTCGGCTTGTTAATCGGAGTGCTCGTCACGCGCAAGTAACCGTCATGAACGAAACCGCAACCCATACAGATGGCTGGTTTGATTCGCTTCGCCGCACCAGCGAGTCGTTGCTGGCGCTGATTCGCAGCCGGTTCGAACTGTTCGCCGTTGAGTTGCAGGAAGAGAAACTCCGGTTGATCAACCTGCTCCTGTGGCTGGGTATCGCCATGACTTTGGGCGCGGCCGGGCTGCTGGTTGGCATGGGCGCGCTGGCCGTGTGGTTATGGAATAGAGCCGGTTATGCGGGGTTGATCGTGCTCGCGCTGGCGGCACTGGCTGTAGCGGCGGGAATTTTGTTGGACGTTCGCCACCGGATCAATAGAGGTCCACCGCCGTTTGCCGGGACCGTTGCGGAATTTAGAAAGGACAGCGAATGTTTGCGAAAAGACTGAACGACCTGACCGAACGCAAATGGCTCATTGTCCTGGAAGCCGATTTGCACCGCAGTCTGGTCAAGTTGGAATGCGCCAATCTGCGCGCCCGGATCGATTCAGCGTGCGCGGGCATTCGCTCGGGGAGTCCGTGGCTACTTGTCGGTGGCGCGGTGGCTGGTTTGGTGGCCGCGCGGCACTGGCACGGGCTGGCGCGCTGGGCTCCAACGGCGTTGGCGGCGTGGCGCTGGGTGCAAGGATTGAAATAAACGGGAAAATATTTGGCCGCGAATTGGGCCGGCTTCAGACACTGAAAACAAAGAAAGAGAAAGGAAATTCCATGGCACGCAGAGATACAAACACCAAACAGCAAACCTTCACGCTCATAGCTCCTGGCGCGATGAACGAGATGCTGGCCGGTGACTTCACGCAGTGGCAGAAGAAGGCCATCCCCATGCAAAAGCAAGTGAGCGGGTATGGAATGGGAGATCTGATACCAAGTGATTATAGAACCCACCCCGTTGCGCGGCTAAGATTCCTGCCGAAGTAAAGAGTACTAT
>JACTVF010000432.1 GCA_019695435.1 Methanoregulaceae archaeon
CAGCCACCACAGGTGTTGCAGGTGTTGCAACAGGTGTTGCAGCCGCAACAGCCGCGATGGTGCCGGGCAAACGCCGAGTCGGCGGTGGCCCAACCGAGCAGCGCCACGACGGCCAGAATCAGAAACACGCGTCGCATTTCACGTTCCTCCCAGTTGAAAGTCTCGTCAAAGGGAGCCCTCGGCCCAGCGACGCCGCGGGGCTTCTACGAGCTTCCCTCCCAACTTGGCCGGCCGCACGCAGCGCGTCCCGGCTCGGCCGGCGTCTGGTGCGTCCGCCCGCTTTTCGTAGAAACTGATATTCCCCAGCCACCGGCAAAGTCAATCGGCGGAAAACCCCGGCCCAGGCAGCGCTGAGCGGCGCAGACGCTGGTCTGGAGAGAGGCAGGGCCGTTTAAGTCGTGTCAAACACGATCTTTAGGGCACGGCTGGAATTGCGTCTTGGCGGCCAGGGCATGTCCCCGGCGAACGGGACGAGCAAATGCCATGTCGCGGGTCCTTGGCAGAGGACACTCTTGAGAATGGTCGCCACGAATACGTCACAATGTCGCGGTGCTATCGCAGACCTTTGATCGGCGGCGACGCCTTGAGGAGCTGCGCCGGGACCTCCGGCGCGTGACACTCGATCACCAATGGCAATCCATAAGCCGGCTTCTTCCGCGGTGCATCCGCGGGCCAGTATCGCACGCTATGCTGGCTCGGCCGGGACTGGCTCGGCTGAGACTGGCCGGGGCGCGGACTGGGGCCAGGCGACCTGCCACAGCCCGCCCATAACGCCAAGGCCAACATCGGCAAGAAGATCTTCTTCATTCGGTTTCCTTCCGTACTCCTCGCGCTCCGCGTGAGGAAATATGGGTACACCTCACGCCCCGCAGGAGGACGCCCGTCACGCGGAGCGTGACGAGTACGTTGTTCTCTATCGATATTATGGTCTGTCGGGCGCCGGACGCAACGGCCCCTCTCGCGATGGGTACGCTACGCCAGCGTCTTGTGCAGTCGCCGGGTCGCCATGACCAGCACGCACGTGCCGATGATCCCCAGGGGCACGAGCTGCGTCCAGAGAACCTCCACGCCCACGCCCTTGAGGAAAATCCCGCGGATCACCACCAGGAAGTAGCGCATGGGATTCAGATAGGTCAGGTACTGCACCACCTGGGGCATGTTGGCGATGGGGAAGGCGAAGCCCGAAAGCAGCATCGCCGGAAAGAAGAAAAAGAACGTGCTCATCATCGCCTGCTGCTGCGTCTGGCTGACCGTGGAGATCAACAGGCCCACGCCCAGCGTGGTCATCAGGTAGAGCGAGGTGCCGCCGAACAGCAGCGCCATGCTGCCTCGCATGGGCACGTCGAACCAGAAGATGCCGATCATCGCCACCAGGAAGACGTCGATGAAGCCGATCAGGGCGAAGGGCACCGTCCTGCCGATGATGAACTCGGCCGGCGTGATCGGCGTGACCATGATCTGTTCCATGGTGCCGATCTCCTTTTCCCGCACGATGGCCATGCTGGTCAAGAGCAGCGTGACCAGCGTGACCACGATCACGATCACGCCGGGCACGTAGAACTCGCGGCTCTCCAGGTTGTTGTTGAACCAGGCCCGGCTCCGCAGGTCGACCTGTCCCGGCAGGGTGATCGCCCCCAGCGACTTCCGGTAGCGGCTGACCAGCACCTGCCGCGAGTAGTCCTCGGCGATCTTGCCGGCATAGCTCAGCACGATGCCCGCCGTGTTCGAGTCGGTGCCGTCGAGGATGAGCTGCACCTGGGCCGTGCGGCCCGCGCGGAGGTCGGCGGCGAAACCGCGGTCGTAGTGCAGCACGGCGGTGGCCTCGCCGCGATCGATCACCGCGACGACTTGGGCCGGATCGTCGAGGCTGGCGACGACGTCGAAGTAACCCGATTTCACGAACCGCGCCGTCAGCTCCCGGCTGGTGACGCTGTTATCCAGGTCGTACACGGCCGTGGCCACGTGCTTCACGTCGGTCGTCACGGCGTAGCCGATCACCAGCACCTGGAAGCAGGGGATGACGAAGATCACCGCCCGGGCCTTCGGGTCGCGGAAGACCTGGATGAACTCCTTGATCAGCATTTGCCGCACGCGTTGGAACATCGCTGTCACCCGTAGGTTATGCTTCAGCATAACGGAAGTAGGTTATGCTTCGCACTCAAATTTTGCTGCTGTTATGCTGAAGCATAACCTACACCTATACCAGTTATGCTGAAGCATAACCTACGCCAGTTTTTTCTTGAATTTCACGATAGCCAACGACAGCATCGCGGCGGCGAACGCGGCCAAAAGCGCCGCGGGCCCGGCGAGGATCTCCAGCCCCACGCCCTTGAGATAGATCCCCTTGAGGATCGTCACGAAGTAGCGGGCCGGTACGACGTAAGTGATGATCTGTACCACGCGCGGCATGTTGGCGATGGCGAAGATGAAGCCCGACAACAGGAAGGCCGGCAGGAAGGTCAGCACCATGGCGAACTGGCTGGCCAGGAGCTGGCTGCGGGTGAGGATGCTGATCAACAGGCCCAGCGAGAGCACGCCCGCCAGGTACATCGAGGCCATGCCGAACAGCAGCAGCAGGCTGCCCCGCAGCGGCACGTGAAAGAGGAAGCGGCCCATGAGCACGGCCAGGCACATGTCCAAGAGCCCGATCACGAAATAGGGCACGAGCTTGCCCAGCACCAGCTCGGTGGCCCGCACGGGCGTGGAGATCAGTTGCTCCATGGTGCCCCGCTCCCACTCCCGGGCCACGGTCAAGGACGTGAGCAGGGCCGCGATGACCATC
>JACTVF010000433.1 GCA_019695435.1 Methanoregulaceae archaeon
CGGTTCTCATGCAGATCATTGATGCCCGCTCTGAGGGCAGGTACGAGGAGATTCTCTTGCACGCGCATGAGGCAATAGAAGAGGTACTCCTGATGGATCTCTCAGCGGCTGTTGAACAGTGCAGGAGTGCAGAGAGTATCTTTTACATCGGGCGGGGCCCTTTCTATCCGGTCGCGCTGGAAGGCGCCCTCAAGATGAAGGAGATCTCCTACATCCATGCAGAGGGATATGCGGCAGGGGAGTTAAAACATGGACCCTTTGCCCTCCTCTCACCGGAAACACCGGTTATTGCTATCTGCATGCCCGGAGAGACCTACGGGGTGATGGTCTCCAATATCAAGGAGATCAAAGCCCGGGGGGCCCCGGTCATCGCGGTCGGGAGCGATGGAGACCAGGAGCTGCCAGATATCATCGACCGGTTCATCCCTCTGCCAAAGACACACCCCTTTGTCCAGGTACTCACAAGCCTCGTCGTGCTTCAGATTCTTGCATATCAGACCGCAGTGGCACTGGAGCGGGACATTGACAAGCCACGAAACCTTGCAAAGAGTGTGACGGTAGAATGATCGAATACGGGATCAACAAAACGGGAGAGGGCCTGCAGGTATTTGAACCGGTGACGCTGGGGTTTCCCTCCCGGGAACATATCGGAAAAACCGGCTTTGCCGGTACGACGATTGGAAAGGATGCGCTACTCCGGTCAGGTACCATTATCTACTGCGATGTGATCATCGGAGACCGGTTCCAGTCCGGGCACAATGTCATGATTCGTGAAAAAACACGGATCGGGGACCGGGTCTCCATCGGCACTGCGGTTATTATTGAGGGGAACACCCGGATGGGGAGTGATGTCAGCCTTCAGAGTATGGTGTATATCCCAACTAATACCACGATCGGGGATCATGTCTTTATTGGCCCGAATGCAGTGCTGACAAACGACCGGTATCCCCCTTCGGGCATAGGTGGGCTTGTGGGGCCGGTGATCGAGAACTATGCCGTCATCGGTGCCAATGCTACCATCCTCCCGGGCATCCATATCGGTGAGGGGGCACTCGTTGCGGCAGGCGCGATTGTATCCCGGGATGTACCGGCGCACACACTTGCCGTTGGTGCACCGGCAAAGATACAGGATCTGCCGTCAGCTCTTGCCAAAAGGAGGCCCCGGTAACGGAGGGGCTTGATAAAAAAAGGTTCTTTTTACCATTTAATCCGGCAAACACGAGGTACCCATGAAGATTCTCCTTGTCTCCACCCAGGATTACATCCATCACCCCGTCCCCTCGCGGCACCACTACATCTTCGAGGAACTTGCCCGACGCCACGAGGTGCATGTAGCGCATTTCCATGTCAGTCGGGGTGAAACCCGCCCCACCCGGCTTATTGTGGAAGAGGCCACAGAGTTCCCGGTACAAAATCCTCTCCTGCACTACACGCTCAACGCACCCTATCATTATCATATTTTCAAAAAGATCATCCGGGACAACCAGATTGATGTTGTCGTTGCGGCCCATGTCCTTGCAGGATCTGCCGTGATCTATGCAGCAAAAAAATATCACGTTCCGGTTGTGTTCGATCTCAAGGACTGGTTTCCGGACTCTGCGGCAGCCTACTTCAAAAACAGGTTCGTCGCGCAGTGCGTCAGAAAAGGTGTGTGGGAGATCACCCGGAGAAATCTCGCACAGAGCGACAGGATCACAACGGTCTCCCCCTCGCTTGTCGATAAACTCAAAGGTCTGGGGTTCTCCGCAGAACTGATCACCAATGGCGTCGACACGGGACTCTTCGTACCGCAGGACGGATCGCAGACACGGCACGAGCTGGGTATCAGGGATGACGATTTTGTCATCGGCTTCGCGGGAAGTGTCGAGCGCTGGTATGCGATCGACGAGATGATCCGGGTACTCCCCGAGCTGATCCGGTACCGGAACAACACGCGCCTGCTGGTCGTGGGCGGCTCACTGTTTACCGATTACGAACAGGATCTCCGGCGCCTTGCCGTGGATCTCGGGGTGTCCGATCATGTGATCTTTACCGGGACAAAACCCTACTCAAAGCTCCCCCGTTATATTGCATGTATGGATATCTGCACAATTCCCCTCTTTCCACCCCAGTGGGTGGATATCGCCCTGCCCAACAAGTTCTTTGAATATTCGGCCTGCGGAAAGCCGATTATCATGCGTCCGATACCGGATGTCGCCCGCATCGGGGGACCTAACCTCTTTGTCTACAGGACACGGGACGAATTTATAGCACAGGTTAAAAGCCAGATGGACAACCCGGAAACGTACCGTATCAATCTGGAAAACTACAGTTGGAAAGAGAAGGCCCGCCAGTTTGAATCTGTATTTGCGCGATTGCTTGACAAGAATCATCCAAACGATTAATGCCCCAAAACACGACCTTGTAACCACAATTAGGAGATTTTATGGTACAGCTTGATTTTAAAAACCGCCGGAACTGGGTGATCGCGGGACTCGTCGCTTTTTTTGTCCTCTTTGCGGTCTGGCTCCGCGTATTGCCTATGCTATCCATGGGCCATACAGATATCCTCTCGATGGTGGGCAGTGACGACCCGCTCTATAACCTGCGCCAGGTAGAACAACTGCTCGCCAATCACTTCACGTATACGTGGTTTGACCCGATGACCCAGTATCCCGTTGGAAGTACAGTCTACTGGGGGCCGTTATTCATCTATATTTCCGGATTTGCCTGTCTGATCGCAGGAGCCGTAACGCGCCCGGAAATCATCAGTATCTGCCTTCTTGTACCAGTTGCAATGGC
>JACTVF010000434.1 GCA_019695435.1 Methanoregulaceae archaeon
ATTGACCGGCTACAGAGGCTCCAATGAAGCAGCCCATCGACATTCGCTGCCCGAAGTGCTCTGCGGCTCCATGTAGGCGATGCTTGGAGTCTGTCCTGAACGGGAGCAAATACATCGCCGAGTTTCACAAAGAGCGAATCGAAGCCGCGAAGAAAGAGTAAGCAATGTCCGACGAGGTTCCCATCGACGTGTACGATCCGCCGAGTCCTACGCCGGAGGGTTTGCCAGCATCGGTCCACGTGGAAGTCGCCGTGCTCGGTGCATGTCTCTTGCAAGAGGAGGCGATCAACGACGCGCTCGAAGCCCTGGTCGCAGAGGACTTTTCCCTTGACAGTCACCAACGCATTTTTCGGGCGATCTCAGAGATGGCCGAAACCGGAAATCACTGCGACACTGAGACGGTCATAAATGAACTTCGCCGACGCAAGGAACTGGATGCCATCGGCGGCCCGGCGTACCTTGCATTCCTGACCGAAGGTATACCGCGGAACTTCAATGTCTCCGCCTATTGCGCGATCATCAAGCAGAAAGCAGTCCTCCGGCAGTTGATGGGGATTGGGCACGACCTCAGTGTGAGAGCATCCGACCAGAGCGAAGATCCGTATGCGCTGCTGGAGGGAGTAGAAGATCAACTTTTGACTCTTGCGCAAAGCGGGCAAGGGGGTGGTTTTGTAACCATCCTCGATGCTGTGCAGGAAGCGGGGGGAATCGACCCGTACGTCAATCAAATGTGCGACCCGCAAAAGATGACAGGGTTGGCGACCGGGTTTGTCGATCTTGATGCGATGTTGGGCGGTTTGCAGAAGAAAGAACTCATCATCGTGGCGGCGAGAGCGAGTATGGGCAAGACCTCGATGGGATTCAATATCGCTGAAAACGTAGTGACCGATGACCCTGCGGCTGTCGTTGCGTTCTTCTCTATCGAGATGTCGAAAGAGGGATTGTTCAAGCGGCTGATAGCTTCAATGGCGCGAGTAAACGCGCGCAAGGCGCAGGAAGGGTGGGCCAGCCGGGACGACAAGATTAGGATGCAATCCGCGCTCATTCAAATTGCGGAAAGGCATTTGGAGATTGACGACACTTCGACCATCAGTGTTTCTCAGATGCGCGCACGCTGCCGGAGGCTGAAGCAGAAGTTGGGACGGCTGGATTTGGTTGTGATCGACTATTTGCAACTCGTCCACGTTCCGCGCAAGTACGGCAACCGAGAACAGGAGGTATCATCCATCTCGCGTGGCCTGAAGGCTCTTGCAAAAGAGATCGACGCTCCGGTGATTGCGCTATCGCAGGTCGGTCGGGGAGCGGAAGCAAGAGGCGACAAGAGGCCCCTACTGAGTGACCTTCGAGAATCAGGGTCGCAGGAGCAGGACGCGGATCAGGTTATCTTCCTCTACAGGGATGAATACTACCGCAGTGCGGATGATGAGAACTGTGAGCGAGGCGTTGCGGAAGCGATTGTTGCCAAAAATCGCAACGGGAGTACGGGAACAAGAAAGCTTGCATATCAGGCAGAATTTACCCGCTTTAGCAACCTGGCGGTGGAGCGATGAGGTGTATATTGGAGGGGTCAGGTGCTTTCAACACCGGCAAGCCTAATCGTCAGGAGACGACTATGACCCCCAAACCAATTTTAGCATCATGCGTGTGCGGGAATCCACGGTGCCGGATTCCCTTTGGCTATTGCCATTGTAAATGTGGTGGAAAGTGCAATCTTGCCGAACAGACTGCCCCTGAGAGAAAAATGGTCAAAGGGATGCCTTTCATGTTCCAGCAGAACCATCATAAACGTATACGGCTTCCACTATCAGCGGCTAAGCGTTGCGTGGTAGACGGAAAGCTCTGCCGGAAAATCCCCCTTACAAGGGGTAAGTATTCAGTGGTTGACGAGTCTGAGTACCGGCGGGTGATGGAGTTTAAGTGGCATGTAAGGAAGAACAGCCGAAGCAACACGTGGTACGCGATGCGGTCCGCCGTTGTCGATGGCAAAAAAGTTACCATGATGATGCACCAGTTTATATTCGATCCGACCGGGAAGTTGCATGTAGACCATAAAAGCACTGACGGGCTAGACAATCGTCTTGAGAATCTGAGGTTGTGGACTGGCGGACAGAATCAGGCCAACGTGAAGCGAAAGAAAAACAACACGAGCGGGTTCAAGGGGGTTGCTTGGAGTGTTCGGGGAAATGCGTGGCAGGTCTACATCAACTCGAACGGGGTACGTTATCATCTTGGATACTTTCCGCGCGACCAAAAAGATGCGGCTGCGCGTGCTTACGATGCTAAAGCCATTGAACTTCACGGCGAATTTGCCCAACTCAATTTCCCACATGAAAGGAAGGCCGCATAATGCCGCAGACCACGGGAGGGAGAATCAAAGACATCCTCGTGCAGAGCCTCTGTCTGGACGCAACCGAATTTACGCCGGAATCATCGCTTCGGGAAGACCTGGGCGCGGACAGCCTGGACATGGCCGAACTTGCACTCTGCTTAGAGGAAGCCTTCAGTATCGCGCCGTTCACGGACGCGGAGGGTGACTCCATGAAGACCGTGGCCGACGCAGTGCGGATCACGGAGAAGAAGATCGCGGAACGGGAAAAGGCGGTGGTGTGATGGCGAGCCGACGGAATCCACACCGAAGAAAACGAGGGGGTACTGGCTGTTGTTTTGCCGCAGAGTTTCCACCGCAGCATCCTACGCCCGATTTTCCTGACTGGCGGGATGACCACGGCGGCGGAGCAGGGTGTGGCCCAAAAGCCGGTGCAGCCAAACATCTTCGCG
>JACTVF010000435.1 GCA_019695435.1 Methanoregulaceae archaeon
GCGGTATTCGCCGCCGCCAATTCTCCGAGCAGCTTCTTGCCGTTCGGAGCGTAGGTGTAATTGGGCTCGTCGTATCCGAATAAGTTCCAGACAGGCGAGATCGGTCCCTCCAACTGGTCGAACTGTACCTGGATATTCACGCTCTTCGGAGCTTGCTGAGGCCAGCATAGTTGGCTGATCAGGAACATGAGAACAACGGAGAAAGGAAGATGCTTCTGCTTCTCACCAGGGCGGGAACGCAGCAGTCGCATGCGTTTTCTCAGCAGTGCGCCGTTGCTGGCGCGCACAAGCGGTCCGGCAAAAGGATATTCTGGCATTCCTTAACGGGTAAAGAAGCTGTAGACGGTGGCCGTGTGATACCGCTTACAACCCACTGATTGCGATCGATCGCACGACTTTCTGAAACGTCATCGCTGCTCCTCGCTTGTGCCTTTACCGCTTGGCCTGGCCCGTCGCGGATTCGGCCTCCGCGATTAGTGTCGGCAGGATGTCGCCCATACCGTCGCTACCCCGCTGTCCCAATGCGAAATACAACCTGCTGTATAAAGGGTACAGATGGTCGTAAGTGCGTTGCGCCGAATCGTCCGGCAGGAACGTTCGGTGGGAAGGGCAAATCTTATCCTGCGCTTCCTCGATCGTCTTGAAAGTGCCAGCAGCCAAAAATGCAAAGATTGCGGATCCCAAGCTGACCACGCTCTTGCTCGGAACCAGCACGGGGCGTCCGAGTACATTGGCATAAACTTGGTTTAGCACGGCGTTCTTCTGGGGAATTCCCCCCGCATTGATCACGCGTTTGATGTTTACCCCATGCCCGGCCATGCGATCCAAGATTACGCGTGTATGAAACGCCGTTCCTTCGATCGCTGCGAAAAGCTCATCCTGAGCTGTGCTCTGCAAGTTCCATCCCAGCGTGACGCCGCGCAGGTTTGGGTTCACCAGCACTGTGCGATCGCCGTTATCCCAGGTCATGCGCAGTAGGCCAGTCTGTCCTGCGCGATAGTTCTCGAGGCCCGCACTTAATGTCGTTACATCGCTGCGGGCACGGGAAGCGATCGCACTGAATATGTCTCCCACGGCGGAGAGTCCGGCCTCGATCCCCGTGCGCAGAGGATGTACGCTGCCGTGTACGACGCCGCAAACGCCGGGAACAAGGTTCACCGAGGGACTGATTCCAATCATGCAAGTCGATGTGCCGATGACGTTCACCATGTCGTCAGTTCGGCACCCAGCACCAATCGCATCCCAGTGCGCGTCGAAGGCGCCTACAGGGATTGGAATCCCTGGTTGGAGCCCCAACTTTGCTGCCCAACTGGAAGAGAGCCTGCCCGCGATTTGGTCGGAGGTAACGTACTCGCCCTGCAGTTTGTCGCGGACTCCCTTCAACAGCGGATCCACCTTTACCAGAAAACTTTCCGGCGGAAGGCCACCCAGTTGTGGGTTCCACAACCACTTGTGTCCCATCGCGCAAACACTGCGCTTCACTTTTTTGGGATCAGTGATGCCACAGAGGGTAGCCGCGACCATGTCGCAATGCTCGAAGGCGGAGACAAATTCTGATCGCTTCTCCGGGTTATGGCGGAGCCAGTGCAGAAGCTTGGAAAATCCCCACTCCGACGAGTAGACCCCACCGCACCACTTGATGGCTTCCAGATGTTCCCGGTGAGCCGCTTCGGTGATCTCCGCAGCTTCGCCCTTAGATCGGTGGTCGCACCACAGATAATACTCACCGAGCGGCTGGATATCTTTGCCAACCGGAATCACGGAGGAACCCGTGGTATCGAGCGCGATAGACTGCACTTGGCTCCCGGTAATGCCGGCCTTTTTCAGAGCCTCACGCGTCGCCGAAGCCAGCGCCCGCATGTGATCCTCATGGGATTGGGTCGCGTATTCCGGATCTTCGCGCTTGCGATGCACTGGGTACTCGGCGGTAGCGGATTCGAGCAACCCCCGTTCGCTGTCGACAAGAGAAACACGAACGCTCAGCGTCCCGAAGTCGACTCCAGCCACGAGGGACATCAGCAGGCTCCGTTTTCACGGTTGTGATGATGCATGTTCCAACGAAGATAGTGGGTGGTGACTTCCTGCACGGCGGACGCGACGGTGGAAAGACTGGCGGCCACGTGATGCTCGTATCCCCGCATCTTGCCGGTTCGCACAGTGGATGGGAGAAGTCGCGTCATCACGGGAAATAGAGTAATCGTTTGCTCGGAATAAGCGCAAACTAGATTATTCCCATGTTCTGTCAATTGCAACCTTCTTCTGAGACATGGGGCAATTCTTCCACGAGCAGTGGGTGCGGAATGTTGAAAAGAGGGAGGCGGTACTAACGCAAGGTCAAGGCCGCAGCCTTACGAGATCCCCTGGCCCGGTTACCCTTAAGGGGTTCGGTCGTGTTCCTGCCGGACGGGGCCAGCGCGGTTGAACGCCTGAGCACCAGACTGGTGATTAGTTCGTATTTGTGCCGCTGACGTGAGGACGGCTCGCTTTCGACCTCATTCAACAGGGCCTGGAAGGCAATCTTGGCCAACTCGCGTTGGGACATCTGAACCGTCGTAAGGGGAGGAATTGTAAATTCGGCCAAGCGGATGTCATCGAATCCGACTACAGAAAGATCATCCGGAATCTTGATGTTCTGTTCGTATGCTTCCCGCATTACTCCGATGGCGGTCATGTCGTTAGAGCACAGCACCGCAGTGGGCCGGTTAGTTAGCCGGTTAAGCTCCAGGAGGGCTTGCATCCCGCCCTCCATCCGATGATCTCCGATTACGATCAAGTCA
>JACTVF010000436.1 GCA_019695435.1 Methanoregulaceae archaeon
CAGGAGAGAGTCAGGGAAGATCTCGGTCGAAGAACGGGAAACGGGGAGTGAAAATGTACCGCGAATTCTCTGTTCTCAGCAGCCTCTTGGTGGAACTATCACACCGGAGATCGTTAAACGCCGTTTAGGGCCGCAGATGAAAAAGTACCTCTGTTGGTGGTGTATGTCAACACAAAACCACAACATCTTGTATTTTGTTTACGTTCCCGGCATCAACTTCCTAAACAAAGGCATTTGCCTGTGGAAAGCTCCAAAGACCCTTGCGGGACGCGGGTTTCCGCCTGCCAAATCTGCCCCAAATCCGGTGCAGCCCCGGAATTACCGGCGGCGATACCTTCCAGACCCCAAGCCTAGTCCTCGCCGGTGCCGGGGACAAGGCGCAGAAATGGTGCAGTTTGGGGGGCAGATCTGTGGAGAAGTGGAGATATGGGATGGATCAGGTCATGGACCTGCTCGACCACATGAGCTATTGGCGCCACGAATGGAAGCGCAATGCGGAGACCCGGGCCTGCGGTCGCGCGTCAGAGCGGCTGGATTCACCTTCATGTGTACATCCGACCTGCATAGGGCCGTTAGAGCCAAAGCCGCGATGCGGCCTGGTATTCGATGCTCGACTGCGAGTAGCCCGCGCAAAAGAGGGCGTTTAAGGCGTAGCTTTAGTCGGGGATTTTGATGCGGAGGGGCGGCAGAGGGCAGCACTGCGCAACCCCTCCCTTTGATGATTGATCACATGAATGTCATCCCAAATCTACTTTCCGGCATTGCCTGTTGTTGTACTCTTCGCGGGCGTGGTGTTATTGGTGTTCGACGTCTGAGAACTGCCCTGCTGGGAACCAAGCTTGAAAGTGACAGCAAACCCAGGTCCCCATTCATACCCACTCGTTGTGGGCAGCGTTGAAGGAAGTGTCGCGGTCTGGCCGCCGAGAACCAAGCCGCCGCCAAGGTGTGTCACCTGTCCAGCATAGCCTCCGACCGTCAGAAATAAATAACGATGCGCGATCGCCCAAGAAGGCCCCAGTAGGTATTCGAGCGACGTGCCGGTTGAGGCACTGCTCTTTACTGTTGCCCCGAAACTGATATATGGAGTCAAGTCGCGCGCCTTCTTCGATTCCTGTTCGCCGAGCCGATAACTCACGACCATCATTGGCAGAATCCGCCAGTTGGACGCACTGTCATCCACGATGCAACCGGTATAAGTCACGGACGAAGTTGAAGCCGGGCAACTGGGACTTGAACCAGCCGCCGCAGTCCCATAGCTGTGCTGCGCAAGCGGGGAGAATACCATCCCAGCTGACTCATAGACACGCGGCCCGTAGCCAAACTGAAGCTTCCTATATGTGTAGGTTTGACTGGCGGGTGTCTGCTGCTTGGCGGGGTCGGTGGTAGTTTGCTGGCCGGTTGTATTCGTCGTCTTGGGTGAGGCGCCGGTCTTGGCCGCTGGGGCCGCGGGCTGTGCATTCTTATCTGCTACTGCTCCAGACCCCCCGATGGTAACTGGAACAAGCAAAAGCGACTGATTGGTGCAGGTCAGCGTTACAGTGTCCGTCGACTGGGAGTTATCGGCTACGTCGTAAACAGTTCCACTCGTGGCATCAGCCTGCTGGAGTTTGGTTTGCGCGTCGGCGATGGCGGAAGCCAGAGAAGTCGACATTTCGGCTATCTTGGCAATCTGAGCCTTCCATGTCGTGGCGAAGGAGGACTTCGGGTCCTGATAGATGTTGGCCAGTTGCGTCAAATCACTCTGATTCAGTTTGACGACATCATTATCTTCGTCCTTATTGCATTCACTGCTCAGCTTCAGGCCGTTGGCTTCTGTCTTGGCTTCTGCCGCAAGTTCCGTCGCCACAGTTGTGAAATCCTTGCCGTATTCATCGCTGAGAACCTTCTTCAGGGAATCAATAGCAGACGCACTCAGGGGCGGATCATTGGTCAATTTGGCGATTGCTGAATCAGACATGGTTTCGGTAAAGACCGGCAAAGCGGGTGATATTTGTTTGAGCTTCTTCGATTCGTCAAGAAGGGCCCGCCAGCCCGAGGTTGCGTTATTCGCGTTCAAAACAAAACTGTTGTATGCATCAATTGTCGTTTGGGAATCCTTCACAGCCTGAGTCACAACTGTCGAAAAAATGTTCGCGGCACTGATCAAGTCCACCGCGTTCTGACGAGTAACGTTGTAATCGTCCATGCACTGCTGAGGCGTTTTCGACGGAGTAACGCCAACCAATCCGGCTATACCCTCAGGGAGTTTTGCATTAGATTTTATTTTATTAGACATTGTGGTTATTTGGGGTGTCGATGCCGGAGTGGTTGGCTTGCCCGGCGCGGCCGGACTTGGAGTTTTATTACCAGACGGAACAGCACCCAAGCTAGACAGAAAACTTGAAAGATCCGGCTCCGGCGTTGAAACATCCGCAAAGGACGGCTTACAGGACTTGAGGAGCGGATTATAGTGAATCAAAACAAACTTCAATGTTTGCCCATTCGGGAAAGCTGACGGCACGCCGCAAGGTCCATTATCCTTGCCATTGCATTTGGCATGTTTCGCCGTAGTTTTATTTCCTGGGCAGTAGTTAATGTCTCCAGGGTTCGTCATATCAACGAAGACGGCTGGTTCCTGCGTAAAATTTTTGACATCATCGCAGGAAGTGGAATTCTGGCTAGTGGACTGTGCGCTGGCGATGCTGGTTGTGGTGAGAACGAGAAACGCAGCTGTGAGCAGGATAGACACAGTGAAAAATCTCAACTTCATAAACATCCTCCATTGGTCTTCTAAGTG
>JACTVF010000437.1 GCA_019695435.1 Methanoregulaceae archaeon
CCTATCGCGGACCGTATCACAGGCATTCACGAGCCGCTGGATCTCGTCCCGGGAAAGCGGGTCCGGGAATTTTATTTTTGGTTTCTGCATGCGTTCATCGGCGGGGAAGAAGAGTTTCTCCTTTTCGGGATCGAGAAACCGGAAGAAGATACGGAGCTCGATCATATCGCCCTGCAGCGTGCGTGGGCTGACAGTCGTGCGCCGATGAATGACGTAGTCCTCAATATCAGTCTTAGTGATGGTCCGAGCGTCTTCCCAGTCCAGGAACTTAAGGAGATAATAGACCCGCCAGACCTTATCCTGGATGCTGGATGGTTGTAGCTGTTTCAATTCCTGCCGCCGGATATAGGCCGCGATGGTCTTCCGGTTGACCATATCCAGGTGGGGCAACCGCTTCAGGTAATCTTCAGACATCGATCCCTGAGTGGAACGTCCCGGAATAAAAGACGCCATGTTATTGCGTAAGGTTCAGGGCCTGGTCTCGCAGGAGTTCTTGGGTTCGAATCCCATCCCTCGCACTCTTTTAACGGGTAATAGGTATCTCAAAAAAATGCCACTCCTTACGGAACAAAGAAACAGACCGGAGTATTCATACCGCAAGAAACCCGGGGAATGCAGGTATCCTCAAGGAGGCCGGAGGGGAAACCATAACCCTGAGCACACCGGATCAGGACAGAGAGGCAACTTTTATTATTCAGTCACGATACCGGTTACAAGATGGATACCAAGTCTTCAACCAGCGTTATGCGCACCCTTATCCAGAGCATTATCTTGGGCGTACCGGGGGCGTGCATCCTCATCGGGATATTCGATATCGTTCTGGGGGATGCGTTTATCTCGCTGGGCTTCATTGGCGAAAAGTCTCACGGTTGGCTTTTTCTTTGGACGGGAATTGCATTTTACCTGATCGAATTTTTTGTGTATTATATGATCGTAAAGCGCAAATGATTGTATTACCGGTTCTCGTTCTCGGACATGTATATCTGGTGAGAAGGGCAGCGATCTTCTCGCATGCTAACTCCGGCTAGCAGCTGCATCTCACACTCTTTATGAGCGAATGGGGTTCACAGGTGTTTAACAATTCGATGGATTTATGTAACACTGAGATAGTACCATAGAGCTTGCAGCGTCAGGGATGGGTAATTTTTAGTTGAATTTTCAAATTACCACCGCTACTGGGTGAACGATGAACCTGCCTGAAAATTTCATTAATAAAAATATCATCTGGATATTTCTCATCCTCGTAACCTCACTTGTAGTGATAATGACTGCAGTGTTCAGCTTATCCCATGGCATCAATGACATATTCCCTTATTTTTTCATTATCCCCGTGCTCTTAACGGCATATGCCTTTCCCCGCAGGGGGATTATCGTCACGATCACCCTTGGCTGGATTTACATCGTGCTGGTGTATGTGTTCGGAACATTTTCTGCCAGTATAATCGCATATCACACCGCATGGTTTTTCATCTTTGTTTCTGTTGGTATTGTGATATCCTATTTTGCTGAAAGTTTCAGAGCCAGTAAAACCCAGATGGAACTCCTCAAGAGGGAAGCGTTCCAGCAGATTGAGCACAATATGGAACAATTTTCGATTCTCAATGACCAGATCAGGAATCCCTTACAAGGGATTTTGCTGGATACTGCTATGCTTGACGATGAAACAAAGGTTTGCGTCTCAGATAAGGTGACAGAAATCGAAAAAATTCTCGACACGCTTGATGAGGGACATTTAGAGTCTGAAAAGGTCAGGAAATTTTTACGAAAATATTATAGTTTCGGGGAAAAATAGGATTCATTTAAGATTGTGCAGATAATTTTCACTATTTTATTGTCAAGAACCTCACTTTTACTACAAACGTGATTGTTTTTACTGGTTAAACGTCCCCTTTTACAGATTCGACCCATTCTTTCGATTTTATTATTGCCAGAAGAAAAAAAAGAGGATTCTCCGGGATCCCAACGAAGATCCAGCACATACCTCATCCACGATGTTGTCTCCCGTGCACTATACCCGTCTCTTCCACCATCCGAAGTATGCGATCACCACAAGAAGTGCAATTCCACCAATGAGCACCTCCATGTGCAGGGGCCAGACGAACATACCTGAATTCAGGTAGGTATTCTGGGCGACAGTGACCAACCCAAAGAGTGATGCGTCGTTGTGTGCGTCTCCACGGAAGATCATATTGCCCGGGGCGTCAATGCCCCCATATACCGGGTCGATCAGTTCCTGCTTGCCTGTCTCTTTGCTGATATGGATGATCCTCACCGCATCCTTCCCGCCGTGCTCATTCACCCATGATGTCGGGATGGTGAACGTTACGTTCACCGGGACAGTGGTGAGGTTGACATTTTGCACATCGAATGTGTACGCAACAGCATCCAACTGGAGATTGTTCCTGCTGGTGATGTCCTGGAACTGGTTCAGGGTATCTGTGCTCAGGTTCTCTGAAATTGAGAGGTTGAGATCGATCCGCTGGATGAGTCTGGGCAGGACAGCGTGAACTGAACTGGAGACATTGCCGATCTCCAAGGTGGCGTTCAACGGATCGGTTACGAACTCTGCCCATGAGACCGGGCCCGTGATGGTCGTCCCGTTTGTTACCCTGAGATTTGTTCCCCAGAAGGTCATAAGCACGCCGGGAGAGTGGTGCTGGTAAACCGTAACGTGATCAGTGTATACCGTTATGGTTGCACCGGCTGCCTGTGCAGCAGCCATGTTAATGCTGAGCGTGCCCTCATCGTTGGCGTTATAGATGAGTCCCAGGAAC
>JACTVF010000438.1 GCA_019695435.1 Methanoregulaceae archaeon
GCAATTTTGCGACAGATTCGGCCAGAATAGTGGAACATATCAACTACCGTATGCATTCTCGGGATGAATTTGGCAGAATTTGATGTCCCCATTAGAGCAGTCACAGTGTCGTACACCAAGAACAGAACGAGCGTCAGAATCAACCGGTTGTAGCAACAAAATGGGAGGTGGGCACAAAAACAATATCCCGCGCCGCCCTACCCTTTCGCAAACACCGGTGGTTATCGTTTCCCTCATCCCTATCCCATACCGTATCGCCGCTCTCACGCAGGAAGAGTATGCCCTTTTTGACTACCCCATCAACCGTCTCACCGATGTGATCAGGGACGTCGGGTTCCGGTGCACAGCCTGCGCGAAGTGCTGCACCCGAGCATTCAACGGGCATGTCTTCCTGCTCGACCGGGATGTGGCTGCGGTACGGGTGATCGATCCCAATGCGCTTGAGCCGGCCCCGGAGCCCGAGTTCTGTGACCAGAACGGCACGTTCTATGTCTCCGGCTACGCACTGAAGGTAAAAAACGATACAGAGGGGTCGTGCTGGTTTCTTGAAAATGGCAGGTGCCGTATCTATGACCAGCGGTTTGCTATTTGCCGCATCTACCCGTATATGCTTCACCGTGAACCCGATGAAGGAGGGATGGTAGACTGGCGTCAGATATCCGGTCTTGACCGGCATGGAGAATACAACGCAGCGATCACAGATGAGGAGTGCCTTTCCATTGCCCGCGAAACCATGGAATACGAGCATGCATTCCTTGCCCACCAGATCGCATTTCTCGAATGCCTCCATGACTGTTTTATCCGGCTCCGGCTCCGGCACGTCCAGAAAACCTACGACGACCGAATGCGGCAGTACAAAAAGGGAGCACCGATCACCGTCATGGTCTATACCAACGGACATTTCGAAAAACATATTCTCAACCCATAAAAATGTCCGTGCGTATGTAAGGCCTGTCCGCAGGATATGGGAAGGCTCATCCCGGTTAAACACCGGAGCAGAGGAGAAACACTAGTGCCCAGTCTCGGTAACAGGTTATCGTCTTTACACGGCGCGGAGCACTAGGTAGGTAATGTTATCATGCTGTGGCCGGATGCCGGCAAACGGGTAATGGTAGGAATAATAGTTGCAAGAATTTTATCGGCAGTAAGGGCACGGAGTGCGGCTGTCTCACAGGTAAACACGGAAAAAAAGTGATTTTTCTGTTCAGATGTTGCCCGGGCCAAACTGCTGCCGGTTAGAGGGCGCGAACGCCCCCTCAATTACACCGGGTGCAAAGATTCCCGGCGCCGAGCCGGTCTTTGCATAGGTGTACAGCGCCACCGTGAAAATTCCCTGCATGGCAGAAGCGAGGATGGCCAGAACGGCAACGAGCACGACAAAGAGCACGAGTGCGATGAGGAAGAGCGTTGTGTTGCCGGTAAAGAGCGTGCCGAGTAGAAGGAGCAGGCCGACGACACCGATCGCACCAAAGATTAGGGTGATCGAGATCGTTCCGACAACACTCTCTCCCCAGGTCTTCTTAAAGAGTTCCAGCGACTCTTTCATCGCAGAAAACACATTCTTGTCCTCGAACGCGAGCACCGGCATCACAAAAAGGGTGACTAGGCTCCAGACCCCGCCGACAATCGCGGCGGCAATCTGGCCCAGAAACCCGGCCCGGTCTTCTATCATGTGCAGGATCAGACCGACAGTCGCGGCAATAACCGCCCAGACAACAATGGAGCCGATGTGGCGGCCGGCAGCAGAGAGCCCTTCACCGACAGTCATATTCTTCCCGTTCAGCTTTGCATGTACGCAGCTGATCAGTCCCACGTTAAAGAAGATTACGACAAAGTAGCTGACAAGGTAGAACAGGAACAAGAGAATGATCCCGGTCACGCTGTTAGTAGCAAGCGAGTACGCACCATTCGATATGATCAGTGGTACAACAAAGGTTGCGATCACAAGCAGGGTAACGATACCGGACATAATCGGGAATGCGAGGAGTTTTTTGTCCTCCATCAGGATTCGCCAGCTCGCCTTTACCAGCTCGAAACTACGCATAATCCGTTCGAACATAGTTCTGTGTTGGCAGTCCCACGGGATGAATGTTTTTTTTAGCCCTTATCGGCCGGAGGGGGTCACCGGCGTGAGATGGTACACTAAAAAAACCAGCACTGATCCCGACATGCTCATCGCGCACGGGATCTGCTAAAAGATACTTCCGGATAAAAATAATACCAAGGGCTCTTTTTTTGAGGGGAGACCGGGAAAAATCACCTTACCGGCCAAACGTTTCCCGTACGAAGGCTCCCACATGGGCAACTGCATCACGCGCTTCAGGCACCTGTTTACTAAAGATCTGCCAGGAGTGGAACATGCCTTCCCAGATCTCAAACCTGACCTGCACCCCCGCCCACTTTGCCTTCTTTGCGAATGCAGAAATATCATCATACATGAGTTCGCCAGACCCGGTCTGGATATAGAGGTGGGGAAGTCCTGACAGATTTGCATGAACCGGTGAAGCGAACGGATCATCCGGTTCCCTGCCGGCGAGATACAGGGTACGGATGACAGTGAGCCGGGCCGCGGTAAGCCAGTCGCTGTCCCGGTTTCTGGTAACCGATTCCCCGCCAAAGGCCAGGTCTACCATAGGTGACATACAGATAGCTGCCGGGGGCATCAGAAGGTGCTGATCGCGAAGCGTGAGCACTAGGTCAAGCACAAGAGTGGCCCCTGCAGATATGCCAACCGGAATAATCCGATGAGGCGGGTAGCCGTGGCTGGCAAGGTA
>JACTVF010000439.1 GCA_019695435.1 Methanoregulaceae archaeon
GGTCAGTACGACATTTTCCAACCCGCGCAGAGCGCAAGCACGGTCTACCAGGGCGTCGATGTATTTCTCGTAGAGAGGCCACACGCCATTCTGAATTTCCTGGTTATGTTTCAGCCAAGCGTTCTCGCCGTGGATACGATAGACGTAGAGCGGTTTGTCGATGTGATGGAACTTCGTCACCTGATACATTCGGCACATCAGGTCGGAGTCGTCAAGAACTTTCATGCTGCGGTCGTAGCCGCCCACTTCGAGATAGACGCTGCGGCGGAAGGCTCTCAGGTGATCAGGAGCGAACCATACTCGGCTCACCATCTCTGGGCTTGGCTCAAAGGAAATCAACTCTTCGACTGGTTGGCCACGAAATTCTGTATCCCGATACTGCCACCCATAGTGCGGATTTATGCGTCCCGCTTCGGGAACTTTGCTCAAATCCCCCATCACGCGAATGCAGTTCGAATAAACGAAACCGACGCTCTCGTCTGCAAATGCCTGGTTCACTTCCTCGATGGCTGTGGGACAAAAAAGGTCGTCATGGTCTAATTCTAAGAGAATATCGCCAGTACATCGTTCACACGCCGCTGCTTTGAGTGCCCCCACGTTTTCGGGAAGTCCATACACTACCATACCCTTGACGCGGGGATCGCCGAAGTCTATCGGTTCGCCCTCATGGTTAAACAAAATCATCCATTCGAAGAAATCCTGATCTTTGATACTCGCATAGACTTCGTGTAGGAAGGAGGAGTTATTCGATGGCGTGAAAATCGAGATTTTAGGCAACTGTCACCTTCAAAAAACTGTTGGCAAGAATGGCCGAGGGGCAGGATGCCTGCACGCCTTTGGCTTGTACACCGATGACTGGAGATCCGGTAGATGGAGTGGTTACCAAGCCCCGCATCTCATACCAACTTATCCCGATTGCCGTGTTCGTCTGTGCCCCCATCACTCCCTGAGCGGTCTGCCAATTGGAAGAGATGTTTGTACTCCCTCCCTGAATGCCCTGTGGTCCAAAGTTTCTCATCGCGACGGTTGCGCTGGCGACACTGCACTGGATACCGAATTGGATGCCTTGAATTCCCAGAGTGACTTGTGTCCCGATGTTGGCAACGACTTCGTAGGTTGTGCTGGTAGAGAGTACGCCAGTTTGTAGGCCGAGTACGTTTTGTATACCTGCGCCCGATCCGGCAATGTTGAATTGCGTTCCCTGAATGTAGAAGTTGCTTTGCGGACCCTGCGGCCCTTGTGGCCCCTGCGATCCTGTCCCTCCCGTCGATCCGGTGCTTCCTTGCGGGCCTTGATTTCCTTGCGGGCCTTGACTGCCCGTATTTCCGGTTGTGCCGACACTCCCCTGCGGCCCTTGGAAGCCCTGGTTCCCTTGTGGACCCTGCGTTCCAGTGCTGCCTGTTGTTCCAACCGGCCCCTGAGTACCCTGCGGTCCTTGAGTGCCAGTTGGTCCGGTCGAACCAGTCGGACCTTGAAGCCCTTGGTTTCCCTGTGGCCCTTGGGATCCGGTCGAACCTGTCGTGCCTTGAGGGCCTTGAGTACCCTGCGAACCAACCGGACCCTGAAAACCTTGTGGCCCAGTTGTCCCGGTATTTCCAGTTGGTCCCTGAAATCCTTGAGGCCCTTGAGTTCCGGTCGATCCGGCAGTTCCCTGTGATCCAACTGACCCCTGGGGACCTTGACTGCCAGTAGACCCAGCGGTTCCTTGGGAACCTTGGGGGCCAGTCGAGCCCTGAGAACCGATGTTACCTTGTGGGCCTTGGCTACCAGTGGCTCCAGTTGAACCTTGGGCACCCATACTTCCTTGTGGTCCGATGCTGCCTTGAAGACCCTGTGGACCACTCGGCCCTTGGGAGCCAGTATTCCCCTGCGGACCTTGCTCTCCAGTTGTACCCTGTGGCCCAACACTGCCTTGAGGGCCACTCGAACCGATCGGTCCCTGCGGACCTTGGATACCCGTTGCTCCCTGCGGTCCGCTAGAACCTTGAGGCCCAATACTCCCTTGATTGCCGGATGGCCCCTGAAAACCGCGGGCTCCTTGAGGGCCTTGCGGACCTTGGGTACCGCCTCCCCCACCAATGGCGCTCATGACACCATTGTTGACTTCGGTTGTTATATTGTCCGGCTGAACCGTTCCTCGCACATAAGGCGTGGCGATAGGAAGATTCTGGATTGGCAGTATGCCGGTCACACCGGTATTCAAATCGACTTTAGGTGTTAGAGCCATGGCTAATAATGGTTTATCACAGCGAATCCAAAATCAAGGCCCAAACTCAAATTGCCCAGATTCTGTGGAATATCGCAGAGTCCAGCCTGACTTTAACTGAGTCGGGTCAGTCGCCGCCGCTACCTTGATCCCTTGGATATTGTCATTGAACGGAACTGCCGGTTTTCCGCCGTTCTTGGCGTCCGCAGAACCGCCCGCATTGCCCTTTGCGGTTCCTCCCGAGGCTCCAGCGGCCGTCAGAGCCGCTACTTGGGCTTGGAGAGCCCGAACATTCTGTTGCGTTTCGTGGATGTAGTCGTACGCTGAGATCATGGCGCGTTCCAGTTCTGGGTGTATCCCTGGAATATCCCTGAGTTGGGGATAGTAACGTTTTTGGTTCGGTTCCTGCGCCTTCGGTTTCGCTCCGTGCGCGCGTCCAGCAATGGATGATTTGGTTTGTGGAGCCATACGACTATATTATCTCCATTACGGCTTCAATGAAGGCTTGTGCGCAAGGCGCCGGGATGCAATCGCCGTATCCGCGCAGTAAAGGAGTTGCTGCCTTTA
>JACTVF010000440.1 GCA_019695435.1 Methanoregulaceae archaeon
GGCGCTGTACAAGGATCTTATCTATGCCCTGCGATGTATCTGCCCCGAGGGGTTCCGGGTCAGAAGCGAGAACTACGGCGCCGAGAAGTTCTCGTTTGTGGCAAGCGAGGACACCTTAACCGACACCGGGCCTGCACTTGTACGCGAGAAATTCGCACTCATGGGGGAGACATCATGATCCTTGTCCCGATCACGTACAGGGGCGGGGTGTACCGGCACAACGAGATCATTGATCTTATAGAGGATCTCGGGGGCTACATCATCCAGAAACACATGATCGCGCAGGAAGTTGTGCTCCAGTGTTTTGTGCCAAAGGATGATGTGGAACTGATTAGGGCGATTGGAAAACCTCTTGCCGGGGAAGTGACCGACTCGCCGCTCGTGGGCACCGAGATCGCGATCGTGAGCATGAGCCTTGAGATCCACCACCTCCCACACCCTTCCTGCGATATCGCCGAGTACGTGCGCCGGCTGGGGGCCAAAAGCAACATGGTGGGGATGGCCCGGGGTGTCGGGAAACGGATCGCAGGCCTGAACGACGAAGAGCGCGATATCATCAACGAGCACGATATCGCAGTATACCTGCTCGGGAACTTCGAGACCTGCATCGAGCACAAGATGCCGGTGCTGCTCCGGGGAATCGAGGTGCCTGTCGTACTCTGCGGCGGCCCGGACAAGGAGGTGCTCCAACGTATCGTGGAGCCGAAGGTGGACGGGTACGTGGGAAACGTCGGCCGGTTCATGCACCGGACAAAAGAGTCCGAGGAACTCACGAAACTCGACGAGATCATCGCAGAGATCACACGGGTTCTCTCAAAGCACCGGGAGGAACTCGCCAAAGACCCGCTCTCGGTCTCCCCGGCCCGGCTCATGGACGTGATCCGGGAGCAGGTGCCGGCCATTCTTGACGTGACCTCACCAACGCCGCTTACCGTGCAGATGTCGGGCCTGCGGGTGAAGCTGCCGTACGACACCTACGCAGAGGTGCTCCATAAGACCGAGATTGAGGACGGTATAAAAATCGGCGACATCGCGGATATTGAACCTTCGCGGATGCGGGACTACATTATTGTGAGGGTCAGACCGTTCTCTGAGACAAACATGGTGATATAAGAGGGTATCATGGGACGTAAACTGAAAGACGAGTTTGAGGACCGGCTGAGGCAGATTGTCGATCAGGGCACCGGGGCCACTGCCGAGGAATGGCTCAGGGTAATCGAGAACGAGTACGGCAAGGTGCCGCTTATCTTCAGGCGCATGGGGGAACGACCCGAAGTGCTCATCTCCCACCTTTTATACAAGAGTACTGTGGGGGAAACCAGTCAGCTTGACCCCAAGTATGTGGAGTTGATCAGCATGGCAGTCGGGGCGGCCTTAAAATGCCAGTACTGTACGAGTTACCACATGCAGTCGGCGGTCAAGATGGGTGCGACCCGCGAGGAGATCCTTGAAGTGATCCTGCTCTCGGGCATGATCGCAAACTCCTCGGTGCTCGCCAATGCCTACCGGGTCATCGATGAGAGGCTGGAGAAGTGTTTTCCCTGCAATGTAAAAGCGGTGGCGCAGAAAAAGGCCGGGAAGGCCGCCGGGAAAAAGAAAGCCGGGGCTGCCCGTACAAAGAAGAAGTGAGTTAGTTTTTCTTTTTTTAAGTAGTCCCTGAACCCTTCAGATGCTTGCTCTGTTTTTCCGGGGGGCTTCCGCGTGAACATTCCGGTCCGGCAATTTCCGGGATGAGAGGTACATGAGCCTGGAACCTGGTGAATGGGGGGCGTTGAGGGGGATCACATAAATTTCCCCCTCTGACCCTCCTGATCCATGAGGGGTACTTTACCTACCTATGAACGTATTTTATCGTCGGAAAATGACATGATCCCGTACCCGGAACCGGGCAAATACCATAGGGGGTCGGAGGGTGTATGACTGCTTTTTTCATGTGGATGTGAGTTATGAAAGCGTGGCCACACTGTAAAATTACGACGGAAATTGCTGCGGATCTCCTATTTTGTGCAAAACGGATGTGCCCCCTCAGACCCCCTGATCACCCCCCCAACAGAAATCATGAAATTGTAGTACAGGCTCCATATCATCTTTTTAATCCTCCAAAAGACCATAGATCAAACGAATGTGCGGGATCGCAGGGCAGTACTGCTTTGAAGGCGGCAGGCCGGATCGCCGGCTCCTAGCGGCCATGTCGGAGAGGCTTGCCCACCGGGGGCCTGACGGAGAGGGATCGCATATCAGCGGAAGCACCGGGCTTGTCCACCGGCGGCTCGCCATCATCGACCTGTCTCCAGACGGTCTCCAGCCGATGACAAACGAAGACAGCTCTCTCTGGCTGGTCTTCAACGGCGAGATCTACAATTTTGTCGAACTCCGCGAAGAACTGGCGAAAAAAGGGCATACATTTTACTCCAAGTCAGATACGGAAGTGATCCTCCATGCCTACGAGGAATGGGGGCATGACTGTCTCGCACGGTTCAACGGTATGTGGGCATTCGCACTCTGGGACGAGAGAAAACAGGAACTCTTCTGCGCCCGGGACCGGTTCGGCATCAAGCCCTTTTATTACACCACAGTCGGCGGCTCGTTTTTATTCGCATCCGAGATCAAGGCACTGCTCGTCAACCCGGATGCCGGGAACACACCGGACGACAAAATGCTCTGCACCTACCTCGCTTGGGGCGTGCAGGACTATTGCCGCCGGACCATGTTCGACGGTATCCTCCAGATCGAGCCGGGCCATGCCCTGATCGTTACAAGAGAGGGGATAC
>JACTVF010000441.1 GCA_019695435.1 Methanoregulaceae archaeon
CTGGCTCAGCGCCAAGGCGATGGAGTTCATTGTCGAAGCGAAAGGCATCATGGTTCCGGGGATCATCGACGATGGAGCGGTCGGGCGCGCGCTCGATGGCAAGGTCGCTCTCACGCACGATCGGCGGTATTGGCCGGGGCCGGAAGCGAGCCCGATCCTCATGAACAACAACCTCATCACCACGCACAAGTGCCTTCCGGCCAACATGCGTTTCATTCACCGGAACGCGCAACTTTAAGGAGAAAGCAAATGGCGGACGTTAAGAGAGTGGAAGTCTCACCGGTTCCAGCGCCACCACCAGTGGTTGAGATTCACATCGTGCTGACCGGGCAGGAAGCTCAGTACCTCATGTCCGTGCTCGGGAAGGTCAAGTACGGCTGGGGTAAGACCGATCAAATATATGATGCTTTGTACTCCGCCGGCGTCAGATACGACCTCAGCCCATCTGGTTCGGTCTCATTCGGCTACAGCGAACAATGAGCCGCGTACTCATCGGCGTCACCACGTGCCACGCTCGGCAGTTTGTCCCCCGCGCACAGTCGCAGCGGGACACGTGGGTACTGGATGCTACTGGACTCGCCGATGTACTATTCTTTTCAGGCGACCGGCACATCGCCAAAGAAGGATACCACCGGTTCAGTCAACCAGATGGATGGCGCAACGGGGACGAAGTGTTCCTTGACTGCGGCGACGGCTATCTGGAGCGCCCCGGCAAGATCAAGGCAATGTGCCAATGGGCGCTGGCGCAAGGATACGACCGTGTGTTCAAGACCGACGACGACGTGTACATCGACGTTCCGGGGCTGCTCGAAGCGGAGTACCACGGAGCCGAGTACATCGGCCGGCCGGTGGAGTCCAAGCAGAGCAGCCGCCACATGTTTGCCAGCGGGTTCGGATACTGGCTCGGGCAGTGGGCAATGCGCGTCATAGCTGAGGATCCTGCTCCAGACGGGCTCGAAGACCAGTGGGTAGGGAAGACGCTCGCCGACGCCGGCATCACGCTGCTAGGCGATCGGACGCGATACGTTGCGTGCTATCCCGGGATCGAGCCGCGCTTCACTTGGCGTCTACCGGCAACGCGCAACGGCGTGGTCTTCTGCGAGTACAAGATGCCAGCCAAGATGCTGGAGATGCATGCGGCGCGCAACGCCGCAAGAGGGTAACGTGGCGTTCTTTGCCATAGTGTCGAACATCGGCAATGGAGCGGGCCTGCAGCGCGACTACGAGCTGCTGCGCGCCATGCTGGAAAGTCGCGGCCACCGCGTTCATGGAGAGGCTCACAATGCCAACGCTCCGACTCTTTACTCCGTCGACGTGGTCATCTTCCTCGAGGTGATCGACTCTCGCTGGTTCGGGCGAGGAAAGGAACACTGGCTTGTACCGAACAGTGAGTGGTGGTACGATCGGCCTTGGGCGAGATTCTTGCCGCAGCTCAACCGAGTCATTTGTAAGACGCACGACTGCCTGAACATCTGGAAGCTAAAAGTGGATCCGCAGCGCTGCTCTTACATTGGATGGGAAGCGCCGGACATGTGGCGTCCTGAGATCCAGCGCGAGCCCATGTTCCTTCATCTAGCTGGAAAGAGCGATACAAAGAACACGATGGCGGTGATCGAAGCGTGGAAGCGGTACAACGTGAAGGCTCCGCTGACCGTCACGGCCGCAAATCCGATAGTGAGGCAGGCTTGCTGCTTCGTGCCCAACGTGACCGTGCACGACCGAATCTCAGCATCCGAAATAAGCGCCGCGCTCAACTCGCATCGATTCCACATCATGCCGTCTCAGTACGAGGGATACGGGATGGCGCTCCACGAGGGTCTCAGCTGTGGAGCTGTCATGATAACGACCGACGCGCCTCCGATGAACGAATGTACCGGACTTCAGCAAGAGCTTCTCGTTGCGGCATCGTACCGCCAGCCACTGCAAAGCGCGGTCGCGAACTTCGTGAGTCCTGCAGACGTGCTCGCGGCTGTTGGCAAGGCTCTTTCTTACGACGAAGGCAAGATCGACGAGGTTTACAACGCGGCGCGCGCAGGGTTCTTGCACGATCGGCAGCAGTTCCGAGAGGCGTTCCATAAGTACATGGACGAGTGGGAAAACAGCGTGGTTCCCGCGCAAGCTCCGGCTCCAATCCAACCGATCCTTGCCACTAGATCGCCGGCACGAACGCAGACCGTTTATCCGCCGTGGTTTGGACAGAGGGAGAAATGAAAGACCTCGTGCTCATAACGACGTACCAGCGTCCAGAATATCTCTGGCACTGCCTCGACTCTTTAGTGAAAGCCGAGGGCAGAAACGGCAAGGATGTGGCTATCTTTCACGACCACCATTTTCATGATACCGTTGGCACGCAAGAGTCTCGGGAAGTTTTCAATGACTTCGTCGGCCGTGACGCGCTGTCGCTTGTTTGGATCGACCAAGCGCGCAATGGCTGGCATGGCAACTCGTTCAACACTCTCGAAGCCTATCGCTGGGCTTTCGCGCAGCACGAATATCGCTACGTGTACTTGATCGAAGACGATCTGCTGGTCGCCAACGATTTCTTCAAATGGCACGAGGCGGTTCAGGCGTCCGGCAACTACTTATGCACGATAGGGCGTCCGTGCCCGCACAATCGTAATTATGTTCCAAGCGAGGATCCCGCGCTGTATTGCGTGTCGTCCCGTGATTACGCTTCGCTCGGGGTATGCTGGAAGAGGGAAAACCTAGACGCCGTGGTGGCGCACGCGAACGCTGCTTACTACGGCAACATGGTGTGGTACTGCCGC
>JACTVF010000442.1 GCA_019695435.1 Methanoregulaceae archaeon
ACATCCCAGTGTGCAGCACCGGTAGGCAGCGATCCTCCTCTGTGTCGAACACGTCCACATCGAGATGGAGGCCGACCAGGTACCGACTGCCGATGGCTTGTTGCAGCTTCGTGAGCAACCTGCGAAGGGCGGCAGTTTCCGTCGACTCCAGCAAAACGCTGGCTGCATCGGCGATTTCATCCACGAGGGGATCGGCAATCTCAAACGTCTGCTTGTCCATCAGCGTTCCTCCCTTGCTGAAGTATTGCTGAATTGTACCCGAAAACCCCGTAAGATTCAGCGTCCCTCCGGGCCAACCGTCGCCGGACCCTGCTCTCGGTCGGAAATGGAAGTGGGAGAGGGGGCCGGGCGGAACTTCGGGGTGAGGGTCACTTCGTTTGGGAGACCTGCCCCAGTCCTGTGCAGGCTTGGCCTCCGTTGACCTCCAACGGCCGCCGGTCGCCAGCAGCGATGATCCACGAGTCCTGGGCGGTTGGACGAAATAATTCATCGCCCCAAGTGCGCCACGGCAAGCGTACAGAGATCCTTTTCTGTGGACGAGCGAAACCATTGGCTACCGTTCTTGAGCTTTGCCTGCGCAATCCTGATGGCCCTGGTGGGCATGGGATCACATGGCCGTCACTTCGTTCCGGCCTGGAGGTTTCAAGCCTTTCCTGCAAAGAGCGTTCCTGCTGCCGAAGAAACGCCGATGGCGCAGTTCTTCCTTCAACGCCTGGGCGGGATTGACATGTCCAGGCACAGAGAACCTGTTTCCCGCTCCATAGCGTAATGTTCCTGCCACATCCTCTTGTGCTCCAGTTCCTTTTCCGTGAGTTGCTTCCTCGGTCTCTCGACTGGCGGCTCACGCTTGGCAATGCCTAGCTGCTCCCGGAGTTCGCTGATGATGAAGCCGCTGGGGTTCACCACCTTCTTTTCTGCCAGGTACTTTGGTGAGTATTCGAGAATCAAGCAGTGTGCCTCAGGGAACTCCGCTCTCTTGATCTTCGCTTTCCACAGCACAAGGATCGTCCGAATCGCCCGACTGCTGCAGCCGAGCTTCTGGAGGTGCCTGGCGTAGCCAAGGTCATAGTCCTCCTCGGTAGGCCGTCGTGCCTCCGGCCTACCCTGCGCAGTCTCTTCTCCACTTCCTTCCAGAAAAGCACTCGTCTCTTGTGCTACTTTAATAATACTAGAGCTAGTGTAGTGATTCACTCTGATGGGGTTTTATCCAGGACTTCTCGTGCCCGGCGAATCTTGGCGAGAATCTCGTCCACTTTCGCGGTCCACACGAATGTTTGAGGGTTGTCGTTGTGTTCCTTGATGAAAGCCATGATCGCTTCGATCAATTGGTCCACATTGCGGAAAGTACCCCGCCGCAACCGCTTGTCCGTGATCTCACGGAACCATCGCTCGATCAGATTCAGCCAGGAACTGCTCGTGGGGATGAAGTGCATGTGGAAGCGAGGATGTCGCTTCAGCCACGACTTCACCCTGGGATGTTTATGCGTAGCGTAGTTGTCCGCGATCACATGCAGATCGAAGTCCGCGGGCGTTTCCGCGTCGATCATCTTGAGGAATTTGATCCACTCCTGATGCCGGTGCTGGGACATGCACGTCCCGATCAATTTCCCTTTCGCCAATTCGATCGCGGCGAAGAGAGTCGTTGTCCCGTTTCGCTTGTAATCATGGGTCATGGTGCCGCAACGTCCGGGATGGATGGGCAGCCCTCGTTGCGTTCGATCCAACGCCTGAATCTGGGTCTTTTCGTCCGCACACACCACCAAGGCATTCTCCGGCGGATTGAGATACAGCCCAACCACGTCGATCAGTTTTTCTACGAAATAGGGATCGTTGCTCAGTTTGAACGTCCGCGTCAAATGCGGCTTCAGCCCGTTGGCTTTCCACACCCGCTGCACCATCGAGGCCGACGTTCCCAATTCCTTGGCCAACGTCCGCGTGCTCCAATGCGTCGCGTTGGTGGGATGCCCCTGCGTCGTCTTGTCAACAATCAGGCGTGCTATCTTCCTTCGGGCCCTTGGATTCCGGCCGCCGCGCGGCGCGTCCTTTTCGATGCCCGCCAAGCGTTGTTCGGCAAACCGCCTACGCCACAGCGAAACGGTTTTCATCCCAGTCTTCAACCGCGGCGCGATCTTCTGGTTCATCCTTCCCTCAGCAGCCAGCAAAACGATCTTCGACCGCAATACCAGCCGCGCCGGGGTGCTGCGTCCACGCGACCAACGCTCAAGGATCGTCCGTTCTTCCTCCGTCAATATGACCTGCGGCGCCACCTTCATGCTTTCATCCTCCTTGTGGAAGATGAGACACGCAAGAGGGCGCATAAGTTCCCTTATTTCTGAATCACTACACTAGTACCCATAATACTTGGGTGCATTTCTGCGACATCTCGTGCCACAACTGCGACGTCTCCGTGCATTTCTGCGACATCTTGCGTGCATTTCTGCGACATCTCTGTCGTCAGTGATGGCCCGTCAAGAGCCATTTCTGCGACACCTCGGGACTCGGATGCAGACGACGGATTATTAACAAACGGGCTGTTGGCCTTAATACTTGGGTGCATTTCTGCGACATCTCCGTCCGTTGATACCGAGGCGGGGTTATTAACGAGCAGCGTCTTGGCGTGGCTCGTTGCGTGCATTTCTGCGACATCTTCATCCTTTGATGCCGTAGCGGCGTTATTAACGAGCGGTTCTTGGTCTTGGCTGCTTGGGTGCATTTCTGCGACATCTATGGTGAAGTAACCGTCCGGCAGGCTCCCCACTCGAATTG
>JACTVF010000443.1 GCA_019695435.1 Methanoregulaceae archaeon
CGACAATGTTTTTGATGTGCGGCCCGGTGAGCAGGTCGCCCGGCGATCGCGCCCCCCGGTCGACATAGCAGCGCTCCACAAGGCCGGCACAGGTCCGGATAATGCTGTCGTGGGATCCGGTCCCTTCAATTCGGTCGAGGTCAGCGATGTAGATATATTTTGGTGCAACGGCCTGAATAAAACCGACCGGTTCTGCCGTCGGAGAAAGACCCCAGTCGAGCGGTTTGTAGGTCGCACGCATCCCAGATTTTCCGTGTACGACCGTATTACGCCGCAAATCCATTGCAAGCACCAGTTCCATCGGTAACGCAACCACTATTAGGATAAAAGATCATTAAAGTTTATGCAATTATTGGTCAGCCCCAGCTCTATTTCCGAGGCTCAGTGTTCCGTTGCTGCCGATATCATTGACGTTAAAAAACCTTCTGAGGGCTCGCTTGGCGCCAATTTTCCCTGGGTGATCCGGGAGATCAAATCCTTTGTAAAAAAACCAGTGAGTGCAGCGATCGGGGACTTTCCATATAAACCCGGCGGTGCCTCACTTGGCGCCTACGGGGCCGCATGTGCCGGGGCTGACTACATCAAGATCGGGCTTGCCTTTTCCGGGAAAGAAAAAGCCCGCGAGGTGATCGAGGCGGTCACAAAGGCGGTAAAGGACGAATTTCCCGAAAAATTCGTGGTGATTGCCGGCTATTCCGATTACGAGCGGATGGGTTCGATCTCACCCTTCGAGATCTCGCCCATTGCTGCCGCGTGCGGGGCTGACTATGCGATGGTCGACACAGGGATAAAAGACGGGCGGAGCACGTTCTCCTTCATGGATGAGGCAACACTTGCACGGTTCACCGAGGGCAACCGGGACCTTGGTCTTGGTACGGCCCTCGCCGGCTCGCTCAAGTTCGATGATATCGATGCCTTAAAGCGCATCAACCCGGATATTATCGGGGTCCGGGGGATGGTCTGCGGGGGCGACCGGAACGCGACCATCCGCGAGGATCTTGTGAAGACTGCACTTGCCAGGATACGGTAAGGGATCAGGTAAACTATCAGGTGTGCTATGTATCTTAAAAAACTGGATGTTCCCCTCTCTCTCACGTTTGATGACGTGCTGCTGGAACCGCTGGAATCCTGGATTGAACCAGCCGAGACCGATACCAGAACCCGATTCACAAAAAACATCGGGCTCAATATACCCCTTGTTTCGTCCGCCATGGACACGGTGACTGAGTCTATGATGGCTATCGCCCTTGCCCGCGAAGGAGGGATTGGCGTGATCCACCGGAATATGACGGCCGAACACGAGCTTCAGGAGGTCAATATCGTCAAGCAGGCCGAGGAGCTTATCGAGCGTGATGTCCTGTATGTCGAGGATACGGCCACGGTGTCCGACGCCGAGAAACTGATGAACCAGTACAGCATCGGCGGTGTGCCGGTAGTCGGGAAAGGCAAGATCATCGGGATCGTCTCCCGCAGGGATGTGCGGGCTATCGTCTCCCGGCGCGGCGAGGAAAGCATCAGGGCAATCATGACAAAAAAGCCGATCACCGCCGATGAGGACATCACGCCTGAAAAGGCGCTTGAGGTCATGTACACCAATAAGGTCGAACGCCTGCCGGTGGCTGATAAAAGCGGCAGGCTGATCGGTATCATTACGATGCAGGATATCCTTGAAAAGCGCCAGTACCCGCGTGCAACCCGGGATAAAAAGGGCAACCTTCAGGTAGCGGCAGCGGTCGGGCCGTTCGATTTCACCCGGGCGACCCTCCTTGACGAGCATGGCGTGGATGTGCTGGTCGTCGATTGTGCCCACGGCCACAACATGAAGGTGGTTGAGGCAGTCAAGAACATCAAGGGAAGCGTAAAGGCGGACGTGATCGCAGGGAACATTGCAACCGGGAAAGCGGCAAATGAGCTCGTGGATGCAAACGTGGATGGCATCAAGGTAGGAATCGGCCCGGGCTCCATCTGCACGACACGGATCGTCGCGGGCACAGGTGTCCCGCAGATCACCGCGATTGCGCAGGTTGCCGACGTTGCGGCGAAGGCAGACATTCCGATCATCGCTGATGGCGGCGTCCGGTATTCGGGCGACGTGGCAAAGGCAATAGCCGCCGGTGCCGACACCGTGATGATGGGGAGCATGTTTGCCGGCACCGATGAGGCGCCGGGCAAGGTGATCACAATCAAGGGCCGGCGCTACAAGCAGTACCGGGGCATGGGGTCGCTTGGTGTCATGAGCTCGGGCCAGTCCAGCGACCGGTACTTCCAGAAACGGGGAATCGGGAGCACGAAGTTCGTACCCGAGGGCGTTGAAGGCGTTACCCCGTATGTGGGGCATGTGGGGGAGGTCATCTACCAGCTCGTAGGCGGACTGAAGTCCGCGATGGGCTACACGGGTTCTGCCACGATTGCGGATATGCACAAGAAGGCTCGTTTTGTCAGGATCACGAACGCCGGCATGACCGAGAGCCACCCGCACAACATCCTGATCACGGACGAAGCGCCGAACTACCGGCTCTTCGAGTAATTCTTGGTAATTGTAAAACATCAGCCCCCAAAAAGATAATGGGAAAATCCAATATTCAATTAATTGAAGTTAAAAGATTCAAAAGCATGAGGAATCCGCTCTCGGGGGCTTCCGCCCCCGCCGCTCGGGCATCCCCCCTTGCGATAGTGCTGTATTACCTGTTCTGGTGCCATCGCTAATAGCGCCCCGTCCCCCTCGGGGGACTGGTGGCGCAAGAGGGGGGCAACAAGGA
>JACTVF010000032.1 GCA_019695435.1 Methanoregulaceae archaeon
GCACGACCTTGCGATCTCGCTTGGTATTCCGGCCGAGCAACGGACGCTCGATCCCGTGAGCGTCGATACGGTCTGCGGGACAATCCAAGATCTCGCTACGCAGCACCCCGGCGCCCGGTTCTCGTTTGTCGTTTCCGGGGGCACCGCCCCGCTTGCCCTCGGCATCTTTCGGATGGCGATGTGGCTTGACGGCGACGTGTATTTTGCGTCGCGAAAGGCCGTCCTCCAGAAGCTGACCGTTCCTGCGATGCCGGCCCGCGCCCTTGCAGCGAACCCGAACTACGAGGCGATCCTGACCCTGCTGCACAAGAAACCATTGGTGCCGGGCGTGGTCTCGGGTATCCCCCGGGACGAGCTGTTCCGGGCGATGGCGGATATGAATGTCCCGGTCCGGACGCGGGAGGGCCGGCCGGTGCACCCCACGCTGACCCGGGGAAACTTTGGCCAGTTCCTTACCACGCTCGTACGCTGGGGTCTGATCGCGGAAAACGTGATGCCGGGCCGGGAATCGATCCGGTTGTACACGATAACGCCCGATGGTGAGTTCGCGTTTGCGCTCTATTTTTCACATGCTCTCTGACGTGAAGGGGTCTGTAAAGTTACAGACCGTCTGTAACTTTGCAGTCGGTCTGTAGGGTTAAGTACTCTGGCCGGGCCGGAATTTTTGGAAAAATGTTTGCAGAGATCATTAGTTTTTGCACAATTTTACACAATTGATTGTAAATTTATGATCTATAGAAAACCTCAAGGAAGAGAACACAGTAGAAACCTGTGGAGGTTACAGACAATCACTTTTCCGGCGATTTCATTCATCTGAACAACGAATTTTCTTGCTTTCAGATCGCCGCTGAACTTTCTTTTCAAAACGGAGAATGTATTTTCAACCAGTTGACGTCTTCAGTATCTTAATGAGGTATGTCAATAAATGCGAAATTTAATCCTATCCTGACGTTCTTTGCTCATGAGATCTGACATCAGGAGAGAGTAGAGTCCAATCTTACACACATTATGCCGACAGCCTATCAAGATCATTGCCTCATCGTCTGGCGCGGCTTTTCTGTCTCAAACGCACTTAAATTCCAGTTTTGCCACCCTCCAAAAAAATTAGGCGGCGTCGACGCTTCCGACGAAGTCGAGAATAGCCTTCGCCAACTCGTCGGGGGCCTCCATTGCAGCGTAGTGGCCCACGCCGCCGAGTAACACTGAGCTAACTTCGGTCGCCGTAGCCTGCGACATAGTGCCGAGCGTGAAGGGCCCACCTCCTGCGCCAACCGCAAGTACTGGCACGGTCAGGCCATGCGTGTCGGCCAGAGTCTTGATTTCGTGGCCTTCCTGCAGCATCGATTTGTAGAGGCCGATAGCTCCGCGCCAGCCATCTGGGCGCGAGTAGGTGCGGACGAATTCGTCGATGTCGGTGTCGGTAATCGCTCCCGGGGTCGCGCTCATGGAGGGGAATGCGTATTGCCCCAAGAACTCGCGCTCACGGCCGGCGAGCAACATCTCGGGGATGCCGGGCGCGGCGAGAACGCCGATGTGCCAGGCACCGCCGTGGGTGATGTCAGCAAGCATTTCAAGGCCGAACCCGGGCAGACCCATCTCGATCGCAGTGAAACTGAGTACGTTCTCCGGGTGCGTGGTCGCGAGGCGGAAGACGGTCGCCCCACTAATGTCCTGCCCCGTGAGGTGGACTGGGCCAACGTCGAGCTGTTCAATGAGGTGGTGCAGGTCTTCGGCGGAGGTCTTGCTGTCGTACTCGCCGGGCTCGTTGTCGGAATCGCCAAAGCCACGTAGATCGACGGCGAAGACACGGTGGCTCGCCGCAAGCAGTGGAATGAGCTTTCGAAAAGTCCACCAGGTCTCAGGAAATCCATGGACCAGCAGGACCGGAGATCCTCTGGTTCCCGCTGCGATGTAGTGCAGCTTGGTTCCGTTTACCTCGGCGCGGTAGTGTGTGATCCCCGGCAGCGTGAGACCAATTGGTGTGACATCCATAGAGGAGTATTAACTTATTAAAATTATAGTTATTGATTATTTATCCATTAAGCGTGTGTGGTGCCGTTGCGGTAACAAAACTTAACGAAAATAATATCGCCGCAACACAGAAATATTGACTATTTAACCGTCCTGCAGATTCAACAAAACATTCTGTTTAAGAGAACTCCACGACTTCAGGTTGTAAGTTTGTTCCTTCCTTTTTCCATGTAGTCATAAAGTCAGAAAACCGCGATGTTTGTGATTCTGTCCTTTGCCATTCGATTTGAGTTTCTTCATGTTTATCAAACATTTTTTCGGCCTCGGATTTTCTCATAATTATGGTGAAGTTTTTGTACAAATTTCAAAACATTGTTGACGGAAGGGGACAGTGCTTGTTCCCCCAAACCGCCTCTTTGTACTTTCGCGATAATTTGCGTATTACCTTCTGAAGAACTATCACTACACGGGGATGCCCGAGCGACGGGGGCGGAGGCATCAAATGCCGTAGCCCCCAAGAGCGTCCAAAATAAAAACAATGATTTTTACAGAGCCTCTTTTGAGTTAAATCTCCCTCACAACAGCTCGCTCAGCCGGTGCCCCCCGCTCTCCTCGCACCGCTCCTTATATTTGCACCGGTTACAGGGAGCATTCAAAGGGTGGACCGGTGCCTCACCCCGGTGGATCGCCCAGAGCTTGTGGAGCGTCGTGAGGAGCTGGCGCCGGTCCCGGGGCTGGACGGGAGAAGAGATTGCGATTGTGGAAGAGGCGGGGAAATAATTATCCTCTCCTCAAATAAAACACACTGACAGGATACCTGAATCCTTACGTAACCTTTGACAGGGCGGAGAAATGAAAATCTACATGGATGTCTGCTGTTTGTGCAGGCCGTTTGATGACCAGTTGGTTCCAAGAATCCGGTACGAGAGCGAAGCCATAATCGCCATCCTGAACCGGTGCGAACGCGACTGGGATTTGGTCTGGAGTTCCGCAATCACCTATGAAATCGCAAAGATACTTGATTATCAGAAGAAGCACTACGTGACATCATTTGCAGCAAAAACAAAGACCACTGTCTCTGTCGACGAGAACATAAAAGAAAGGGCAGCGTTTTTTATGGGCTGGGGGATAAAAGCACTTGACGCCCTGCATGTTGCCTGCGCTGAACGGGCGGGAGCAACGGTCCTTCTCACAACAGATGATACGTTGAAAAACATTATGAGTCACCACAGCGATACAATTTCCATACGAATTGTAAATCCGGCTCAGTGGTACGAGGAGGTGACGGGAAATGAAAGTGAAGACATTGCATGAAATCCATGATGAAGGAATGAATGCGCTCTTAAAAACACTCGGACCCGTCGACTTGATCCGGTTCATCCAGATGTTTGATCACGGAAAAGGCGATTACACAAAAGAGCGCAAGCAGTGGCTCAGTAACGATCTTGATGAAATCTGTAAAGAGATCCAGCAGATGCAGAAGCAGGCGTGAACCTGATTCTCCTATCCAATATTGGGATCAATCTCTTTTCGTATCCGGTATTCGTTGCATCATCAACTTCTCCGACTCCGCAGACAAAGCCCGGCACGACCAAATGGTCACGCTCGTGACAAAGATGCTTGACCTGTACAAAAAGGTGCAGGACGCCCGCCCCGGACAGGAGAAGACGCTGCTGTCCCGGCAGATCGAAGCGACGGATGCGGCGATTGATAAACAGGTGTACGAGTTGTACGGGCTGACGGAGGAGGAGATCGCAATTGTGGAGGGCAGGCAATAAACCCTCTTAAATACCGGAACCAAATACCTGTATACAATCCGGGGAACAGTCATGGACTTCAAAATTGCGATTGAACAGGACGAGGATGGCTGGTACATCGTCACCGTACCGGCACTCCCGGGCTGCGTCTCTCAGGGAAAGACCGAGGCAGAGGCAAAGATAAACATTGCCGAAGCCATAGAACTGCACTTAAGCGCGCTTGCCCATGGTTGATGCAAAAGTCCTCGAAACGGTAAATTTTTTGGTACACAACTCCGGAATAACGGAGTCCGCATCAACAACCTTATCCTTTTTGGTTCATCGGGCACGGGCACCGCAACAACGGGCAGTGATATCGATATCGCAATAATCTCCGATGATTTTACAAACCGGGATATTTTTGATCGGGCACTCCTGACAAAAGATGCGGAGATGAATACAGTGAAAAAATTCAAAGTGCCTCTTGACGTCATCACATTAACCCCAGAAGAATATCAGGATCAAAAATCCCTGATTGCAGGCACGATCAGGAAAGGAATTACACTTCCAACGGTATCTTCGGTATGAAAATGAAAACCCTCACAGCAGCTCGCTCAGCCGGTGCCCCCCGCTCTCCTCGCACCGCTCCCTGTATTTGCACCGGTGGCAGGGGGCGTTGAGCGGGTGGGTGGGAGCCTCGCCCCGGTGGATCGCCCGGAGTTTGTGCAGGGTCGTGAGGAGCTGGCGCCGGTCCCGGGGCTGGACGGTATGGTACCGCGAGATACCGTCCGGGATATACTCCACATGGCCCCCGGCGACCTCTTCTCCGGTCATCTCCTCAAGGCAGAATGCAATACCCGCGATCCGGAGCCGGTCTGCCGCGTAGGTGCCAAAGGGCAACGCGCCGGCCGCCCGTACAATCGAGAACGTCCCGTCCTCTGCCACCCGGTCAATCATGCCGGCGATGCCGTGCTTCTTTGAGACCACCGTTACATCGGTCTGGGCCGCCACTTTCCACTCGTGCTTGGTGCAGGACGCAATACAGATGTCCAGGAACTCCCGGAGCGCCGGGTCGGTCTTCGGGCGGACCGTGAGCACCTCGTCCCAGATGGTATCCGCTTCAAGTGGGCGGCCGAGGTGGTACGAGATCTGCTTGCAGACCGCATACCGGTCCGACTCGGAAACTGGCTCGTCCTTCTCGTAGTAGAACCGGACCGGGCAGGCATGCACCCGCACCAGCTCCGAGATCGTGACGTGGCTGCCCTGCTCCGCCAGAATAATCCCTCTATTGAACCGGGGAGAACTGGCCACTTATACTTTTGGGAAATGCTCATGGAAGGGCTTGAGCGAGGGCCTGTGACCAACTATTCATACCAGAAACGGCAAACGTAATCAGTATGACCGGACAGGAAATATCCGTCAATATCCCCCCGACGCTCGACCCCGTCTACAGCAACATGATCCAGATCGCGTACAAGGACGACGAGTTCACGTTCATGTTCCTCCACCAGCTCCCGCAGGTGAACCAGGCGCGGGCAAAGGCGATCGTCTCCATCACGCCGGCGCACGCAAAGAATCTCCTTGCCGTGCTCCAGAAAACCGTCGCCGATTACGAAGGGAAGTTCGGCACGATCTCCCCGGCGAAGGAATCCCATTCCGCCGACAGCGTGACGACGCTTCGCGGCTATTCGTAAATTTTTTACCACTCCCCCCAAGCACAGATTTTATTAGCGCACAGGTCGATATTGTGAGGCAGTGCGCCGCCGTGGCTTAGCGGCATAGCGGCTGATTCGTAATCAGCAGGTCGAGGGTTCAAGTCCCTCCGGCGGCTCTGTAATTGTTTTTTAAGGTCTGAATCTTTTTTGGGCTCCAGTCGCTCGTAGTCTCTTCATCGCCATTTACCGGAAACAGGAGGATTCTGATCTTTTTTGGTGAGTCCGGAGCCGCCTGCATCCGGTCCCGCATCCATCAGCAATCTATAAACCTTTTTTCCACGATGCTCTGTACGGACAATGCCCAAGTACCATAATCCCGGGATCGAAACGATTGTCCGGGACAGCCTCGATACACTGATCGACGATCGGGTCAGGTATACGGTCCGGTACGCCAATGAACATTCGCTGTTCTACCGGCACTGGTTTAAACAGAACGGGATCGACCCGGGCGATATCAGGGTCCACGAGGATCTGCTGCAGCTCCCCATTGTCTCCGGTCGCACCATCCGCGAGCACCAGCCACCGGGCACCCCGGATTTCCAGTTCCTCTCGACAGGCTGGGGCGATGTCTTCACCATCCAGGAGACGAGCGGTACGAGCGGGACTCCCAAGAGTTTCTTCCTTACCTGGGATGACTGGAAACGGTACGCGGAGAAATATGCCCGGAGTTTTGTTTCGCAGGGGTTCGGCCCCGGTGACCGGCTGGTGGTCTGCGCCTCCTATGGCATGAACGTAGGAGCTAATACGATGACGCTTGCCGCCCACGGGCTCGGGATGACCATCATTCCGTTCGGCAAGTGCGACTTTGCTGCGAGGGTCATCACGGCATACCGCCCGACCGCGATCGTGGGGAGTGTATTCAAGCTTCTCCGGCTCGCGCGACGGCTGGAGCAGGAAGGGATCCGGCTAAAAGAGACCTCGATAGCGAGGCTGGTTGTCGGGGGAGAAAGTTTTTCCGATGAGTCCCGTGCTTACCTTGCGGAGACATGGGGATGCCCGGTATTCAACACCTACGGGAGTACTGAGGGGACGATGTGCGGGGAGTGCACGGAACTTGCCGGGCTCCATGTCCCGGAAGACCTCGTTCACCTCGACATTTACGACCCGCAGATGAAAGCGTTCGTCTCGGACGGCAACTGCGGTCGGGCTGTCCTCACGACGCTCCTGCCGGTGGGCTCAAAGGCAGGCACCCTCCTGCTCAACTATGATACCGAGGATACGACGGCAGTACTCTCCCGGGAGCGGTGTGCCTGTGGCAGGACACATATGCGGATCGTCAACCCGCAGAGAGAGGCCGAGACGGTCTGGATTCTTGGGACTGCTGCAAACCGCGTGGATGTGGAGGCCGGTGTCTTCCAGCCGGAAAGCATGCAGTTCCTCAACGGCGAATATGAAGCGTTCCTCGATAACAGCGGATCGCCGGGGGAGGTTGTGCTGCAGGTGAACGTGGAGTGCCTGGATCCAGAGACGGCCGACCGGAGGCTCATCGAAGACCGTTTTATCGGCCATTTCTTAAAAAACAAAAAGAACCTTATACCGCATTATGAGGACAAGACCTTCTCTGTGCAGTTCGCCTTTGTTCATCCCGGGGAGCTTGGACTGCACAAACTCAGGGGGCGGCCAAAGCGTCTCGTCGATCGCAGGTTAGCATAGAGTACGCATCTCCGGTTACCGATATGCACGGTTCCTGCAGGAAATCTCCTTTTTACCCGGCCTGGATCTGCTTACCGGAGCCCGGGTACGAGACGGTTGGCGACGGTAACTGCCTCATCTGCAGTTCCTGCGTACGCATCGGCACCGATCTGTTTCCAGAGGCCAGGAACAATCCTGAACGGATATCCGCCTACGATGATCTTTACGCCCGTTGTTTCCCCATCCGCACGCAGTGAACGGATAAGGTACTGGAGATCAGGAAGATGGCGCGGCATCGTCGCGGACAGGGCGATGATGTCGGCCTTCCGGTCCCGCACCGCCCCAAGGATACTCTGCACCGGCATGTTTGCCCCGATATAATACGTATCCCAGCCGTCCATCTCAAAAAAGTCGGCCACCATGTGAATCCCGATGTCATGGAGTTCAGGCCCGACCCCGCAAGCGACAACAGTCTTTTGCCTTCGTACTTTTCCACCCCCGTCTGGAGAATGGAACCGGTCATGCAGCCGGGCCATGTAGATTTCAACGTAAGCAGTTACGAAATGCTCCTGGGCGATACCGACCTTTTGCATCTGCCAGAGCCTTCCCGTTTCCTGAAGGACAGGCTGAAAAATGTTGAGATAGATATCCTTCAACGGTGTGCCGGATCTCAGTGCATCATCGATTATCCCTTCCGCCCGCTCCCGATCTGCCGCGATAACTGCGGCGAGGAACGATCTGGCAACATCTGCGAGCGGGTTGTCTGCGGTGATATATGAGGTGATCTCCGGGGAGGCATTTTTGAGGACGACCAGGCTTTCAGTGACAAAGGCCCCGGCCTCTTTGCGGAAATCCGGAGGGAGTTCCTTCTGGAGGACTTTTCCCAAGGTATCGAGGAGAAAGGGTACATAATTTCTCGGGAAGTGCAGAGAGGTGAGATATACCAGAGCCCAGCAGGAGTGATCGATGAAAACAGCCGGGTTATCGATTGCGAGCGATTCCTCAAGACTGCTGATAAGATCCCTGAACTCTTCCAGTACCCGTGCCTTCCGGGCGGCACTGGAGGTGCGCCAGATTCCTGCGTGTCTCTTCCCGAACAGGTCCAGGGCCTTTCCTGCTAGATAATCCCGATCCAGTCTGACCTGATGATATACGGGCAATCCGGCCTGATCCATGTGTGTCACCTGCACCCTCTCCCGGTTCTCTGAGAGAATCTGGCTGGATCGTTATTAGTTTTCCCTCTGGATCGATCACAAGGAACCTGATCAGGCGTCGGGTGCCAATCGGTCAACCGGAGCGACCATCCGCTGATGCGCCCGGTCACCATCGCGTTGTCTTCCCGCCCGGGCCCGCTCATTGCTGCCGCAGGCAAGGGCATCACCCGGACTGCCTGTCCCTTTTTAAGGATGGGTGGAGTGCGGCCCACATGGTTGTGAGCGTGGGGATGCTTGCCCATCCCCAAAGCGAACAAAGCACGGGCGGCGGGTTCCGGGGCCCGGTGGCCCGAACGAGCACCGCTTGAGGACGCGAAGGAAACGAGCCGTATCAGCGGTGAGTCCGAGCCCATGATGCGTCGTGCGAACAAGTCACTGGGCGGAACGGGCGATAAGCCCGTGGAGCCGAACATGACCGAGCGTCACCGGAAAGCCGATGACACCATATCCCGGTTTTTAGATCACCGTTCTGGCATCAGATATAAAGAGCTATCACCAGCAGGAGCGTGGATACCACAACGTAGAGGATCCCCGGGATAAAATGCGCCCGGAAATGCGGACGTATCTCCCTCCGTCCCTCTTTTTTTTCCTCCTCGGAAAAAAACAGTTCATGATACCCATGGATCAATGCTTCATAAATCCTGAAGTACCCGAACGTGAAGAACGAACTGATGCTGATCAGGATGATCTGCACAACACCGGTGATTGTTGGATCGAAGGTGACATTGAACAGGCCCAACAGCGTGAACAGGATGGCGAACTGGGTCACCGGCAGGATGGTGAGGATCAGCCATGCCGCGAGAAGACGGTTAAGATTATGAGATTTTCCCCTCCAGGCAGAATAAGTGTCCCATGACTGGTACATGGCATGAGACCGATCGATGATCATGTAGAAATAGATCGCAAAGAAGAACCCGAACAGTTGTTGTGCATCGTTCAGCGACATGTGATATTTCCCCGTATTAGTCCCGCTGCATACTCTTCAGAAAATGAATGAATTTCCGGTTACCCTCAAAAAAATACTCTTTGGGGGTTTCATCTCATTATTTGCGTATACCATGGAGGTGTCGGGCAGGTTGCCCCGGTTTTCAATGAGTCCGGACTTCTGTCGTTCATCCTATCACAGGGTATACTTTTCATGACGCTTTTTTGATAAACGTGTCATTCTCAAGCTCGGCGAAGGCCTGCTGCAGTTCCTCCTGCGTGTTCATCACGATGGGGCCGCCCCAGGCGACCGGTTCGCGGAGCGGTTTTCCCGAGAAGAGCAGGAACCTCACGCCGTTTCTACCGGCACGGACGCTGACCGCATCCCCCTCATCGCCAAAGAGGGCCATCGTCCGGTTTTCCAGTTCTTCGTTGTGGCGCTCGTCAAAAATCCCGGTGCCGCCGATTACGTACACCGCTGCCCTGTAGCCGGGTTTTACCGGGTGGGAGAACTGCGCATCCGGTCCGAGGGAGATATCCAGGTACTCGGGTTCGGCCATAATATCGCGGACCGGGCCGGCAACACCGGCGATCGTCCCGCAGATGACCTTGACACTTACGCCCCCCGGCAGGGTGACCGTGGGGATCTCACCGGCCTTAATCTCCTGGTACCGGGGGTCCATCATCTTGTGCTTCCGGGGCAGGTTGACCCAGAGCTGGAAACCCCCCATCCTGCCATTCACCGGCCTCGGCATCTCCTGGTGGATGATGCCGGAACCTGCCGTCATCCACTGGACGCACCCGGCATCGACCGAGCCGGCATGGCCCATGCTGTCGCCATGCTCGACGGTTCCCTCAAGCATATAGGTAACGGTCTCGATCCCCCGGTGGGGATGCCAGGGAAAACCGGCAAGGTAGTCAGCGGGCCGGTCGGCCCGGAAGTCGTCAAGCATCAGGAACGGGTCAAAGGCCGGAATGTCCTGGTATCCAAACGCCCGGTGGAGCCTGACCCCGGCCCCCTCCATTGTCTCCCGGGAGAGGGACCTCTTTAGAATAATTCTTGCCCGATGCATATGGTCTGGCATAGGAAGAATGGGGACATAAATGTACGGGATGTACCAACCGGAAGACCGGTCCTGACACCCGGTGCCGGCCACGGGTGTTCGATCGTGCACCGCTCTCTTACGGTGTGCCTTTGGGGTCGACCAGGATATCGCTTCCCTCTTTTTTCACCGGGTAGACGGGCATGTCATAGGTCCTTATCAGGCGCTGCTCATCGGCAATCCCCTCAAACATCTGCCCCACCTTTTTTCTCACCTTTTCGGGACAGCCGGTAAACATTTCCTTAAGCCCGTCGAGTTCCAGGACCGGCCCGGACATCAGTTTCCCGCTGGTTATATCGAACTGCGAAGCATGCATGGGGCAGGTCACGATAGTTCCCATCAGGGAGCCCCGGGAGAGCCGGGCGTTCTCGTGGCCGCACCGGTCCCCGATGGCATAGAATGTCCCGTTGACATTTGCGATGCAGATCTCGGTCTCGCCGATCTCGACATGTTTCATAGCTCCGGCAGGTATCTCACCTGCTGTTGCAACCTTGACAAAACTCACGGTTCTTTTCACTCCCCTGGGATCTTTCCTCTTTTGTCAATGCTGTGCGTGGCTCCCGTCGCAGAACGGTTTGTTCTCCGACTTCCCGCACCGGCAGAGCGTGAGCCGGTTCCGGATATGGTACGGTTTCCCGTCAGCAGACACGACCGGGATGCCGCCCCGGACCCAGAGAGGGCCATGCTCTCCCCGGGGCGGGTACTCGATGACGACGATGGATTTCTCCAGTGCCGGCTCGATGGCCTTGCCGGTCTCCTGATCCCTGATGACGAGCCGGCCGGACGGGCAGTTGCAGGCCTCTTCGATTGCTGTGGCCCTCGCCTCCGGGATATCCGACTGTTCCGTCAGGTTCCAGATCCCGCCGGCCCGCATGCAGAACCGGGCATGGACGCAGAGGTTCTCGTAATCAAGCAGTTCCAGTTCCGGGCCCTTAATGACCCTCGGGTGCCGGAGGTATGGCTCGTTTCCGGCAGTCTCAGTACCGTTGAAGTTGATTTTTGCGTGCGTCCCGTCACAGAATGGCTTGTTCTGCGAGTGGCCGCACCGGCAGAGGGCATAGGTCTCCTGGGGGGGAAACTCCTTTACTTTCCGCCAGGTCCGGCAGTAGCCTTCATCATCGTTGCAGATCTCCTCCTGTATGATCGGGACATTCCCGGTCACGATATAGGGGCCGTTTCTGCTCACGGTGATCTTCATGGGATCGTTCTTTGGTTCCTGCGATTTTTTTGTCTGTTCAGTCATGGTCAGATACTGTCCTTGGTTTACGGTAGGAAACCAGCGCGAGACCGGTTCGTTCCTGAACTACCGTTGTTTTCACATCAGGCCGATCTGCTGCATCAGGCCGATTTTATCGTAGAAGAGTTTCTCCTCGACGATCTCCCCGTTCTTCCAGTGGGCGACAGTACAGAACTCTACCTTGAACTTCTTGCCGGTCGGCGGGATGACTTTCCCGTCCGGGCCGGTCATCGGGCCTTTGAAGGTGCCGGTGAATTCGGCGACCGAACACGTATAATCGCCTTGGCCGAAGAAGATCTTGTAAGGCCGGTTCCCGACTTTGTTGTCCGGGAAGATCTTGAAGAATGCGATCGCCTCTTCACGGTGGGAATGGCGGCTGTGGGTTGGCTGTGGCTGTGCGGGCCAGAAGACGTCGACCTCTTTTGCATGGCGTTTATCAAAAGTTTCCCAGTCCTGGGCGTTCCAGGCATCGTCCAGCGTCTGCATGAGACGCATATTTTCCTCAACTGTTGACATGGTCGTTCTCCTTGTGTTATGAACGTGAATGGGCATGTCGGACGGATAATGCTTTTGTAACTTACATATGGTGAAATGTTGTAGGAGCACGTGTGATGAATGACCCCGCATCTCCATCCTGCAGAAAGTGCCCGGCAGGATACGTCTTGACCCTGCCTCCCGTCAGTTCTCTTTTCCCTTGAGAATGATCCAGTTCTTCTCCCCGGCCTTTCTGAACCTGATGAGCACGTACTTACCGGAAAACTCCCTGCCATGGAGCACGACCTCGATCCGGTCACTGGTCCACGCGAGGGAGTCGTATGTGCCGGCATCCGCGATTCGTACCTTGCCTGCCCCGTACTCCCCTTCCGGGATCGTCCCTTCAAAGTCACCGTAGGAGAGAGGGTGGTCTTCCACCTCGATGGCAAGCCGGCGTTCGCCGGGCGTCCCCGGCAGGCCTTTGGGGACCGCCCAGCTCTTCAGCACACCGTCCCGTTCCAGCCGGAAGTCAAAATGATGGTGCTGCGAGAAATGCTAGTGGAGCACGAATTTATTGGCAATCATCGACGGTCCTCCCGTTTTGCCGCAGTAATCCGGTCCTTAAGATCCCGAGCAGCGGCTGTGATGTCCGGCTGCCCGGCCACCGCAGATATCACGGCGACACCGTCCGCACCCGCCCCGATCACGGCGCCCACGTTTTCCCTGCCGATGCCGCCGATGGCGATCACCGGGATTGAGACCGCTGCCCGGATCTCCCGCAATGCCGATAACCCGAGGGCGGGGCCGGCATCGTCCTTGGAGGTGGTGGAAAAGACCGGGCCGAGGGCCACGTAGTCTGCCCCGGCCTTCTCTGCGGCAACCGCTTCAGCGACATTTCCGACCGAGATACCGATCACAAAAGGCCGGGGCGCCAGCTGGCGTGCCACATCCACCTGCATATCCTCCTGCCCCAGATGTACCCCGTCCGCCCCGCAGGCAAGCGCGACATCCAGCCGGTCGTTCACGATAAAGAGCGTCCCGGTCTTTTGAGTGATTCCACGGATCAACCTGCCCGTACAGCTGAGTGCCATTGTCCCGCAGTACTTGTCCCTGAGCTGGATTGCATCGGCGCCGCCGGCGCAGGCGAGCCGGGCGATCTCCGCATGGGTACGTCCTGCCGCGATCGTCTCATCGGTGATCACATAAAGGTCGAGATCCATAATTCCACGTCAGGTTGACGTTACCCGTG